>NZ_JBYSWV010000039.1:0-41851 GCF_058781555.1 Brevibacillus sp. FW306-2-1A-C05A | reverse complement strand
CAAGAAAATGTCTGGGCTGGAAGACCGCTTACGAATCATTCATGGAAGCTCTGTCGCACTTGTCTTGACAATTCGTCGTCGAAGCTGCATCACCCGACGCACCCGAGCGTGCTGCACAACGAGAGGTACTTTGCCAGCCGGGAAGAAGCGCAGTCCTCGGGTTGAGGAGGAAGCAGCTTTACACGCCTGAAAACGGAGGTCATGAGACATGTCACTGCCGAATGTGCCTGATATCACTCCGCGCATTACGTTGACGCGCGAGGAAGTGTTTCATCTGCTGCTTACCTCTGTCGCCATGGAAGAGATTAGCCTGTCCCATATTATGAATGCGGAAGGGGAAAAAATTCAGCGTCTGCTGCAAAAAGAAGACATTTGCCTGGAGGATATGCTCCGCGTTAACAGAAGCGTGGAAAGAACGCTGCGCAGCATTATCAGCAAGCAAATTTTGCTGCAATTCAAGCTCGACAACATATTGGAGATGGAGCGAAAGACGTACGATTCGGGCGAGACTAGCAGGGATTGTCATGAAGAGTAGCCTGCTTGACCAAATGATTGAAGGTGTGGTGGATTGGAAAAATCGTCAGGAAGACATCGGGAGAGCAGATGGACCGGAGCGTCTGCTGGCTGCTGCTTTTTCCATGGAAAAAGCAATGGCTCATCCACGGCCAGTCTGGCCACACCAAAGCTTTTTTGCTTGCCGCCAAAACGCGTCCAAAAGAAGAATCGATCCCACTTTTATTCCATGCGCTACAATCGTCGAATCTTTGGCTGGAAGCGATGATGATGTTACAATGGATCAATTTTAGCCGGATAAAGGGGATGGCTTCTTTTTTTGAATGGGAGAATGACCTGGCAAAAAAGCCGGAGCAGGCTGTTCAGGCAGTCGAGGCATACAGGCATTTCTGGACGGCGATGTACTCGCTGGCGCTCGCTTTTCTTGAGTTAACGGAGCAGCTCATGCTAGAGATGGCGAATCTCCGCCGCCCATCGCCCGATCGGCGTCTGGCCGAACAGCAAGTCATCCAGGTGCTTGAACTGTTGGACGACCTTTCCCGTTTCGTGCTCCATTCGTCTTTGAACCAGTTGGAAGGCTACTGTTCTCCCTCCGCCGCGTTTTCAACGGCTTTTAAACAAAGGCTGAAAGATTCGATACTCCCCTTGAAAAAGTACGGTGAACCCGGAGGGCCTGTTCGTTCCGTTGTACAGACTCACGGCAATTATCAGGCTCCTTGGCTGAATCGGGAGGTTTTTCCAGGGAGAACCAAGAGCCACAAGGTTGTGGGACAAGCGAAAAAGTGGAAGAAGCAGCCGTAAAGTGTGGGGGCAAACGGCTTTTCGCTAGCTGAATTACGGATGAAGGGGAGGTTACGTTTTTCACGGGAAGGTGGGGAGTTATGTCATTTCCGAATATCCCAAATATCAGTCCGACTATCGCGATTACGCGCGAGGATGAGATCAACCTGCTTTTGACTTCGATCGCGATGGAGGAGCTGGGACTAAGCCATATATTGGACGCAGAAGGGGAAAAAATTCAGTACGTGCTCGGCACGCTCACCGGTGTAAGCGGAGCGCCGGCAGCCACGATTGACGATTTGCTGGCGATTGACCGAAGTGTAAGGGAAATGGTCGATGCAACGATCAGGAAGGAGATGGTACTGCAGGCAGTGCTAAACGCCTCTACCATGCAGGGGCCGACTGGTCCAACAGGTCCGACCGGAGCCACTGGAGCTACGGGGGCGGGGGAGGGAGTGACGGGAGCGACCGGATCCACTGAAGTGACAGGGGCCACGGGGCCAACCGGAGTGACAGGAGCCACCGGGGCCACGGGAGCTACTGGAGTGACAGGAGAAACTGGAGCTACTGGAGCAACAGGCCCCACAGGCCCCACCGGAACCGTCTTTACAAACATCAAAGCCTTCGCCGCCAACACGGGAGGTGCCGTGATCGCCGTTATTTTGGGAGGGACCAACGTGCCTCTGCCCAACAACCAGGTGCTCAACGGCATTACCGTCGGAGGCGGCAACACAACCTTTACCGTTCCATCCGCAGGCAACTACCTGATCTCGTACTCCGTCAACACAACCGCCGCTCTGGCAGTCAGCACGCGGCTGTTTCGGTAGCATCACCAGCGTTATCGCTTTCCTCCTTCCATAACACCGTAATCGCTCCGCTAGGCGCGGTGGCGACAATCACACTGCAGCTCTTCGGCCTGCTGGGAGCGGCTACTTTGCTGACAGGCGCCGGGGCGACGTTGACTATCGTAAGACTGAACTAAAATCGACTACAAACCGCACGGGCAAAGGGGTTGCGTACGCGCTGTCCCTTTGCCTCTTTCTTTTGGCGAGAGACAGTTTACATTTTAGATGGACTTTCAAATGTAATTCGTGCGCGGACGGTGTACAATGGGGGGGAGTAGTAAAAATATTTCGTTAATAAATCTTGGATGATAGTATAATATTATCGGAATAAGTATGCCGATCATTCGGAGTGGGGACAGGTGGCAATGGACGACTTGGCACTTTTTTTGGACGAGCATGAGGAAGCAGCGGTAGAAGAGTTCAGGAAACGGATCATGGTGTCTGAGCACGACCAGTTCAACGGAATTATTCATCTGAACGGACAAGCCATGTACCGCATGGTGGCCGACTATCTCCGTTCGAAGATTACGCATGAGGATATCAAACAGCTTGCATATAAAGTAGCGCACGAACGGAATCAGGCCGAGATCAACATCGGCGATTTCGTTTTCAATGTTTGCATGGGCCGGGAACTGATGCTCGACGTTCTGCAAAAAGGGCCCTTTCCACCCGATGTTCTGCTGCCAGCCTTGCTTAAAATAAACGAATGCTTCGACGTTTTTCTCGTGCACGCCGTGTCCAGGTACACGGAGCTGAAAGACAGCGATCTGGAAGAGAAAAAGCTGTTTATTGAGCGGTCGCACAAGGACAGGCTGACGATCTTGGGGCAGATGGCATCGAGCTTTGTACATGAATTTCGCAATCCGCTGACCTCGATTATGGGATTCTCCCGATTGTTAAAAGAAGACTATCCGAACTTGCCGTACGTGGACATTATCGAAAATGAGCTGCATCAGTTGAATTACCGCGTCTCTCAGTTTTTGCTGGTTTCCAAAAAGGGAGCCGTACATAAGAAAAAAGAAGTGTTTAGCATCGCTTTACTATTTGAAGAAATACTCTCCTTTCTCTATCCGAACATCGTGGACGTGAACGCGCATATTTCGTGCACGATTGATCCGATGCTGCTTTTGGACGGCTACCGGGACGAGATGAGGCAAGTGTTCATCAACATTATTTCGAATGCGCTCGATGCCCTGCAGCGCAAAAACAGCGACAAAGAAATTGCGATCCAAGGGTTTCGCACCGACGAGATGACAGCGATCACGATTTCCAACAATGGCGCGCCGATCCCGCCAGATCTGCTGTCGGTCATTTTCGAGCCGTTTTTTACCACCAAAGAGCTGGGGACGGGCATCGGGCTGTACGTCTGCAAGGAAATTATCGAGCGGCACGGCGGGGTGATTAAGTGCGAGTCATCTGACCAGCAGACGGTATTTTCCATGTACTTCCGGGATTCCTAGCCGGGCATCATCCCGTGTATCCAGCCCCCAAACGCCAAAAACAAAGAACGACCTGCGCTTTCGCAACGAAAGTCAGCAGGTCGTTCTTTGTTGGCAGCGCCGAGCAGTTTTATTGCAGCCGCTCCCGCCGTCCTCTCCCAAGCATTTTCCCCAGTTGCTCCAGCCCTCGCACCAGATAGACCAATAGCAGCGACAGCAGGCAACTGCATCCGAAGATCAGGCCCAGGTACAACAGCGAGTACCACGTGTTTTGAAAAACCCAGGCGACCTCTCCGTATTGCTCAAACAAAAAGTCTTTGAACAGGATCAAAAAGGCGGAGTGAAACAGGAAAATGAAGTAGGTCAAGCCTTTGCGGAACTTGAGACGAAGGTGATCCACCAGTTCCAGAAAGAAGACCATGAGCACGAGAAAAGACAGCAGTGTCGCGAAAACGAAGCTCAGGTGCACCGCCACGTACAGCTTGCTTGAGACGACAAAAAACATGGCCGCGGCTGTAGCGATGCCCGTCAAGAGCATCAGGATGGAGCGGTTGTTGCGCAAAAAAGACAGAATGGCTTCTCGGTACCAGTACAGCAGATGCCCCATGTAGAGCGTGAAAATCCAGCTTGGCAGCATATGGCGGGTGGACAGCCCAAGCCAGCCTTTGTGCAAGTAGTTGATGTAGACGTATTGCACCGCAAGCAGAATCCAGATGACGTACAAAATGTTCTGTTTCGTAATCCACTTGCGGAAAAAGTAGGCAAACACGTAATACTGGCAAATCATGAACACGAAGTACAGGTGATCGCCCGTTTTCCCCATGAAAATGTTGGCGTAGTCCTCAGCGGTGTGAGGCATGTCCTTTTTCAGCAAATAGTGATACAAAATGCCGGAAACGAGGTAAGGCAGAAAAATGTACACGAGCTTGCCCGTAAAAAACTCGCGGAACGCCGGGCTTTTCGCTTCAAAAGAATAGGCGGTCAAATAGCCGGTCGCGATCGTCAGCAGCACGGTGCCGTAGCGGCTGATCTGATTGAGGGCGACAACCCAGAAAGGATCGTTGAAGTAAAGCACCGATGCCGTGAAATGACCGACCACAACCAAAAAGCTGGAGAACAGTTGGATGTAAAAAAGCGATTTCAAAATTTTTGAATCGGTGTACATAGGCATTCCTCTTTTCCTTGTTTGTCGGCTTGTGAAGTCGTCCAAAATCCGAGAAGCCAAAACAATAAAAAAGCGAATTGCCCCTATCTTAAAAAATGAATTTTTGAATAAGATTTGATAAGCCGCACGGCGAGCAGCCAATGTTTGGCAGGCAGGAAAAAAGCCACACAGCAATGTGCGGCTTTTGGCATTATTTTTTGGATTTGTTCCTCTCCTCGATCGCCTGGCTGACCACGAAGGCCAAATCGTCGTTGCCAAACAGCGACAGGACGCCAAGGATAGTGGCGTCAGGGATTTCCTCTGCTTCCTCTTTGGGAACCGTATTTTCAAGCATTTGGGCCAGCAGTTGGTTTTCCCCTTGGGCGGGATAGGCTTGGGCGTACAGCTCGCGCGCATCCAAGCCGTGGTTGACGCACCACTGGGCAAAGACGAGGATCATCATTCCCTCATCGCGCTGATAAGCCTGGATGACTTGTTCTTCCATCTCTTTTCGGTTCATGGGCATCTCCTCTAACAATCGTGCGTGTCTTGTGCTTAATTGTAGAGAAGAGGACGAATGCCCGCAAGAAAAAAGAAGGGCAGTATCATGAGTTTCGCTTGCTGTGATTGGTCAGAACCGGAAGCACCCGGGTATCCTTTACCATTTGCGAATGGCAAAAGGGGCAGCTCGGGCTCTCGTCAAAGGAAAAGTTATCTCTCATCCAGCACGTACACCCATCATTGCTGCACGTCCACACATCTGTTTCCTCTTCTTCGACCGGAACAACTGCTTTCTTCGAGAAATACACATGAACTCCTCCTTTGCGGGGCATCGTGCTTTACAGCAACCTCTATTAATGTGTGATGGAAGGCCCGTGAATATACCAAGATTTTCTGTCTGCGCAAAAAGCTTCCTGGCCAGCCAACAGGCGCGCGAACGTCCCGCAAAAAAAGGCAACGGAGCATCGTCCGCTGCCTTTTTGGCAAAAGAGGGGTCACAACTGATCGGGAATTAAAATTTGTCCGGCCGATTCGTGGCTGGTGACGGCGAGCAAGATCGCCTTCAACAAAGTGTCGGGATGGTAAGGCTTTAGCAAATAGCCCTTTGCTCCCAAATCAAACGCTTTTTTCTTTTCCTCAAACGCGCTGGAAATGACGATCGGGATCGTCTTCAGCTCCGGGTTTTCCTGCATCGCCTCGATGACCTTCCAGCCGCTCTCGCCATCTTGCAAAATCAGGTCGAGCACGACCGCATCCGGACGCAGGCGGTAAATGGCGTCGAGCGTCTCCTGTGCCGTGGAAAAAGGATAGACTGCAAAGCCCAGCACGCTCGCCAGCGGGGTGCGCAACTCGTGGCTCACGGTGCTGACAAATTCGGATTTCATCTGGTCAATCTCGTATTCCTTCGTGATGTCCCGGTAAACCAGCAGCGTGCTCCACTTCCGCTGGTTGCGGTACAAAGGCTCCGCGTAGAGCTGGATGTACCGTTTGACAGGAGAGGTCAGTTCAAAGACGATGCTGTCCTCTTGCGCATCGCCTTCGCCCAGCGCGACTGCTTTGATGTACGGGATGAGACGGTTAGGCTCTGCCGTGCAGCTTTGCAGATGGGCGAAAAACGCGTCGATGTCAAAGTCCGATACGGCCTGCTCGCGATTGCAGCCAAGCAGCTCGCAAAACGTGCTGCTCACCTGGATCGTTCCGCCGTTGAGAGAAAGCAACTGTATGCCCCCTGCACGGAGTCGAGCATTTCCTGCGTAATTTGCCGCTGCCTTTTCGTTTCCTCAAACATGGCGAGCTTGTCCAGGGCGAGCGAGACTTGCTTGGCCATGCCGATCAAGATGTGCTGCTCGTGCTCGGAGAACCTGCGGTCGATGCGGGCGAGAATGATGCAAGCCACGACCTCCCTGTGCGAATCCAGTACCGGGAGATACAACTCGTAAGTGCGGGAACGAGCAGGGTGGAAGCCGCGCTCGCCCACTGTACTTTCACGGTTGACGACAAATGGCAGCCCGGTTTCCTTGATGCGGACAAAAGGCCCGTCCTCGATCCCTTGCAGCAACTGGTCAAGCCCTTGCCGGGAAATGCCGAAGCTGGCGCAGCCGCGATCCGCGTCCAACAGCACGATGACGCCTTTGTCTGCTTCCATGATTTCTACGGTGTTCGAAATAATGCTCGACAAAAGCTCCCTTTGTCCCATGTACTGGTGAGCGCGAGAACAAAGCGGTTCTTTTTCTCCAGATAGCGCTCGTTTTCCGCCATCAGCGCTTCTTCCTTGTGCTGAATCTGCCGCATCATGTAGTCGAGCGAGCGGGAGAGCTTGCCGATCTCATCCGCCCGTTCCAGGCCGTTCAACTGCGGCGTTTCTCCCTGAGCAAAGCGGTCGGGAACAGATTGCTGAAAAAATTGGCGACAAACGATTCGATCGGCGCGTGATGCTTTCACGGACGTATTTCCGAAGCCGAGTCATGCGAGCATGTCCCCCACCTTGCGGACGAGCTCCAGCGGGCTGAACGGCTTGGGCATGAAGTCATCGGCTCCGGCGGCGCGCATTTTTTCCTGTTCCGCATGCTGGCTTTCCGCGGAAAGAATGAGAACCTTCACCGCTTGCTTGTCCGTCATCTGCTTCATCCGGGTCAACACCTCAAAGCCGGTCAGCTTGGGCATCATGTAATCCAAAATGAGTAATCGTACTGATTGTGGCTGATTTTTTGCAGCGCTTCCTCACCGTCGCAGGCGATGTCGAGCAGATGCCCTTCATTCTCCAGCGTATCGCCAATGAGCATCCGCAGTACGGCTTCATCTTCAGCCAGTAATATCATTGCCATTTTTTCTTCCTCCATCTGGTATTGCCTACATCATTCGCTTGACTAGCCGCTTGATGCGCGCTTCCAGCTCTTTCGTGCTGAAAGGCTTCGTCATGTAGTCGTCAGCGCCGAGCTGCAGGGCTTGGGCAATATCTTGTTCGCCGCTGCGGCCTGTCAGCATGAGCACCGTGTACTGCTTGCTGTTCGGCAGGTTGCGGATGCGCCGCAGAACGTCCAGCCCGTCCATTTGCGGCATGATCCCGTCCAAAATGATGAGATACGCTTCCGGCCCCTGATGCCAGGAAGATGCAAAAAAGGCAGCCCCTTCGTGGTACGTCCGGATGTCCGAGTGAATCCAGCCGTCCAGGCTTGCCCGCGCCGAGTCGGCGAGGACGGCGCAGATCAGCGGATCATCGTCAATAATGGCGACTTTCAGCTTCACCGTGCGCGTATCCGGATCAGCGCTGCGCACAGCCGCTTCAATCCGGCAGCGCCCCGCATTTTTGGCAGAGTATAACGCCGTATCCGCAGCGTCGATCCAGTAGGCGAGCGGCTTTTGCGCATCCTCAATTTGCACGACGCCAGCGGAAAAGCTCAGCGAAAACGTCCCTTCGGAAGCTTCGAAGGAGAGGTCGCGAAAATCGCGCAGCATTCGTTCCAGCCGCAACTGTGCTTCCTGTACCGACGTCCGCGGCATGAGCAGAATAAATTCTTCCCCGCCATACCGGAAAAAGACGTCCTGCTTCTCCGCGCTTCCCCGGATGAACGCGGCGAAGCGGCTCAGTACGACGTCGCCTACCAGGTGCCCGTAAGTGTCATTGACCTTTTTGAAATGATCGATGTCCAGAAAGGCCAGCGAAAAGGGCGCGTGGCTCCGCATGGAATCCGCAAGCAGCTTCTGGTACGTATCCGCGAGGCAATTGCGGTTGTACACGCCGGTCAATTCATCGAGAAACAAAATTTTATCCATCCACCGTTTTCTTCTGAGCTGTCTTTCCAGCCGGACGGTTAGTTCTTCCAGGTCAAGCGGCTTGCACATGACATCGTCGGCACCCAGCCGATAAGCGCGCAGGCGCGTTTCCCGATCGCAGTCAATGCTGATAATCGTCGTCGGGACGTATTGCTTTTTAATTTTTTCACTGAGCGTTTGCATGACTTGAAAGCCGCCTGTTTCGGGAATGTTCAGGTCGAGAATCAGGCAATCCGGGTTGAGGTCGTGGAAGTAGTCGAGTGCCTTGTGAGGATAAACAGTAGCGATGACGGACCAGTTTTGCTTCTCCAAATATTCTTTTAGGTACATCAGCAACGTCACGTCGTCGTCTAAAATGAGCAGGAGAGGCTGATTGTCGTAGGTAGACTCTTGCGGTAGCGTGGGGTCCTCCAAAAGAATTTCCTGCTCGGGACGATGCTCGTAACACAAGGCGATGAGCTCTTGCAAAAAGTCACGCCACTCGTGCGTTGGCCAAGGTTTCGCATCCTGCTGGTCCAACTGCTCCAACAGCGTCTGCGCCAGCTCGGACAAATCGGCAAGACCAATCGTTCCGGCTGTGCCTCTCAACGAGTGAACAAAGCGGTACAGCTCTTCATGGGAGACCGGCCCCTCCTGTGCGAGCCAGGCTTCAAACTGCTTGTGGACTTGAAAAAGAAGTGTGTCTCTATACTTCATCATGCCGCATTATCCCCCTGTTTTTCGGGAAGGCCCGAGCCAGTCGCAAAGACTGTCGGGCCAGGCTCATAAAAGGTATTGTACATCTAACTAGGTGGAAGTGTACCATATCAGGAGGGGTTCTCCAATGAAAGGATTGCGTTTGGAGGAAGGAAAAGGGCAGGCCGTGACAACTCTGTTACAAGCTAGTTGCGCAAGGAAAAGCCTTCTTCTTTCAGATACTGTTCGGCTTCTACGTAAGACTCGAAGGAAGCCTCCAGGTTCATGCCGTGGTAGACGTTCCACAGCGTGTCTTCCTGCTGCAGCAGCAGCGTGCGATTTTGCTTGTCGACCCAGGTTTGCTCGAGTGGCTCGTTTGCTTCCGCCTTTGGCTGCGGCTCGCGTTTGACAGAGAGCGACTGGATGGAAGCCTCGATGATCGTGCGCAATTCCTCTGCGGAGAAGTCGCGAATGTTGACGTAGCCTTTGTCGTCTTTGGGATAGCCCTTCAAAAAGCCTGCGAATACGAAGCCGTTGCCATTCGGATGCAGATGGTAAACGACTGTCTTTTTGTCGTGAAGACTTGCCTCGTAGTGAAAATTGACCCGCTTGAGCGAGACGTTGTTTCGGGTCAGTTGTGGAAATGATTCAATGATCGCCAGTTTTTCTTCAAAAGTAAGCATGGATTCCTCCGATGAGAAAAGTTTTGTTTGTCGATTATATCATAGGTGGGACAAAGAACGAAAAAGTCATCGAACGAGGAAAGGAGGGACTGCCATGAACGGGAAAAACCGCAAAGACATTGCCCCTGGCCTGGAGGTCGACATCGTGTTGAAGCAGGATCAGCGCACAGGCAAGCGGACGCGCGGAATCGTCAAGGACATCCTGACAAATTCGAGTACGCATCCGCACGGCATCAAGGTGCGCCTGACCGATGGACAAGTCGGCAGAGTGCAGGAGATTATCCGCAAAGGGGAGTAAGGGCCAAAAGACGGGATGCAGCCACAAGGGCGCGCCCGTTTTTTTATTTGCAACGAGTTCGCGCCGAAAGGACAGGCCAGTCTAGCTGCGCTCGGCCAGTTCAAATTCGGCGACGGTCAATTTGGCATAGCCGGCCATTCCATGACGCTTCCGAGCGTCAGCGGCGCTTGTCCGAAGTCTTCCGGTACGTCGTCCCACTGCCTGATAAAATGCGGATGAATCAAGACTTCCCAGACTTTTTCGGGCGCGGCATGAATGACGACTTCATGAGAAACCAGAAGTGACGTAGACAAGGGGGAGTCCTCCTTTGGGGTAGGGCGTATTTGTTTCTTCTATATTATCATGATTCACTGCCTCCATCGAAGCGGGGCCGCTGAGCCTGTTAGTTGCCGCAGCCGGAAAGCAAGCAAAAAAACCGTCCCATCCGGACGGTTTCTTCGGCGTAGCCAGGAGTGGCTAGCGGTACGTATCGTGCGTAGGAGTAAACAGGTCCTCCGTGGAATCGCGCACCAAAATGAACGGGTCAATGTTCCCGAGGCCATGCAGGCAGGCGTTGTGGTGGGCGATGATTTGCTCGGCGGCCAATACGGCGTTGTCAGTCGTCGAGTGCCCGTCCCGGACGAGCGTGACGTCATAGCCGAGCGTCGTTGCTCTGCGGCAGGCGCTGTCGACACAATACTCCGTTTTGCAACCCGTAATGACGAGATGGTTGATTCCGAGAAACTGCAACTGGTCATGCAGGTCGGTTCCGTGAAAAGCATCCGTGGCTTGCTTCAGGACGACTGTTTCGGTCGGGAGCGGCGCCAGCTCCGGGTGGATGGCGAAAGCGTCAGCCCCGGCTTCGGCGACATCGGTATCCTGCACGTACAGGACCGGAATCGCCCGCTTCCACGCTTCCTTCCTGACCTTTTTGATCGTCGTGACGAGCGCGGCGTTTTGAAAAACGGGGCCAATCGCCGGGCCATCGACAATCCCTGTCTGTGCATCAATAATCAGAAGCGCTGTTTTGCGAATCATCCTGTTCCTCCTCAAAATAACGGGGGGCTAACGAAGCAGTCCCCCCATTTCCACGTTTGTTTTTTTCGTGCATGTATGAAAAAGTCGCTTTGTTTGCTTGTTCATCACGATCCGCTCCTTTCTCGGAGTCAGGCTGGGCCAGTCATTTGCGTCGTGCCCGCTTTCGTCATTGTAACACAACCGCTGCCAATATTCAGATTTTTCCATCGGTCACATCAAAAAAAGACTCACCCCTTACTGACTGCCAGTCAAGGAATGAGTCTTTTTCGCTGCGCCAAGCTGCTTTACGAATCGCTTTCTTTTTTTGGTACAAACTGAAAAATATCGTGGGATTCAAAGGCGTCAATCAGTCGCGACAGCCACAAGTAATACTCCAGGCCGTTTTCAATCCGGCTGATGCTCAGCTCGACGCGCGCCCTCAGCTCATCGGACAAATCCTCGGACTGCTGGAGGGTGCGCAGCTCGTGTAGCGATTTTTTCAGGCTGTGCACGTTTTGCTCGCTGGCATGGCGCCACTTCACGGAGAACAGATCAATGAAGTTTTGGTACCAGTCCAGATTGACTTCGTAGTGGTCTTTGCGCGTTCCTTTTTTCCATATCTTTTCTACCATATTTAAGTCCATCAAGGTGCGAACGCCGGTGCTCATGCTGGTCTTGCTCATTCCCAGCGCTTCTCCCATCTCATCCAGCGTCATTGACTTGTCCTGAAACAGCAGCGTGCCATACAACAGCCCGGTCGACATCGTGATGCCGTACAAATCCATGTTGCGGGCCAACGTTTCAATCACGCGTTCCTGAGCCTTTTCGAGGATTTTTTCCTGATTCGTTTCCATTTTGAAAAAAGCAGCTCCTCTAGTCATTTTACCTGACTAGAATTGTACGTTTCCGCAAGCAAAAAGTAAATGGAGATATCAAACAGTATATACGAGATATACTGCGAATACAGAAAGAAAAGTACGTAAAGTTTTTTCTGAACGCTGAAAATGCCCGATTATCGAGTCTCATCCAGTTTGAGGTAAAAAACAGGGCTGGTTACAATTGTAAGGGTAATGAACAGTCCGGATACGGGCGTAACAGTTGGAGGTGACCATATGCCCAAGATCAAAGTAGAGAATTTGACCAAAATCTTTGGACGACAGCCCCAACGCGCACTGCCCCAGGTGAAACAGGGGAAGACCAAACAGGAAATATTGAAGGAAACGGGTCTTACCCTTGGGGTGAACCAAGCGAGTTTTGAGGTGCATGCCGGCGAAATTTTCGTCATCATGGGGCTTTCGGGTAGCGGGAAGTCGACGCTGGTTCGACTCTTGAACCGGCTGATTGAGCCGACAGAAGGCAGAATCCTGATTGACGGTACGGATATCGTCAGCATGAACACAGAGCAGTTGCAGCAGGTCAGAAGAAAGAAGCTCGGGATGGTGTTTCAAAAGTTTGCCCTGTTTCCGCACAGGACCGTCCTGGAAAACGCAGCGTATGGCCTGGAAATCCAGGGAATGCCCAAAGCTGAGCGCGAAGCCAAGGCAAAAGCGTCACTGGAGTTGGTCGGTCTGGCAGGCTGGGAAGCAAGCTATCCCGATCAACTCAGTGGGGGAATGCAGCAGCGCGTCGGTCTGGCGCGTGCACTTGCCAATGAGCCGGATGTGCTTCTGATGGACGAAGCATTCAGCGCACTGGACCCGCTTATTCGCAAGGACATGCAGGATGAGCTGCTGGAATTGCAAAGCACGATGCAAAAAACGATTATTTTCATTACGCACGACCTCGATGAAGCGCTGAAGATCGGGGACCGGATCGCCTTGATGAAGGACGGCGCCATCGTGCAGATCGGCACTCCGGAAGAAATCATGACCAATCCGGCCAACGAATACGTGGAGCGCTTCGTGGAAGACGTCGACCGCTCCAAGGTGTTGTCTGCGGAGAACGTCATGAAGCGGGCAGAGACGATCACCCTGGACAAAGGGCCGCGCGTCGCCTTGCAGATGATGCGGGACCGCGGCGTATCCAGCCTGTACGTGGTCGACAGGAAGAAAACGCTCCTGGGCGTGTTGACCGCAGACGCCGTCAGCGAAGCGAAGGCACAAGGAAAATCGCTGGAAGGCGTACTGCGCACAGAAGTGCCGAAAGTCGGACCGCAGACGCTGCTCAATGAACTGTTTGACCTGGTTGCTTTTTCCGATATTCCGGTGGCGGTGACAGGTGAACAGGATCGCCTTTTGGGCGTCATCGTAAAAGGCGCCGTACTGGGCGGTTTGGCAGGAAAAGTGAACCAGGAATCGCCGCTGCCGGCAAATGAAGAAGGGCAGGTGGATGAATGATGGATCAACTTTTTCCGAAGCTGCCCCTCGATAGCTGGGTAGAAACCATCGTAGACGGACTGGATGAGCATTTGGGCTTTTTGTTCGATTTTATTTCGACATGCATTGGCGGGACGGTCGATTTCTTCAATCTGATTTTGACCGGACTGCCGTTCTGGGTGATTATCATTTTGCTGACGTTGCTGGCGTACCGCGCCGGGAAGCTGTCTATCGCTCTTTTTACTTTCATTGGACTTCTCTTGATTCAAAACCTGGGTTATTGGGAGCATTCAATGGAAACACTTGCGCTGGTGCTGACCGCCGGGCTCATCTCGATCATCATCGGGATTCCCGTGGGAATCTGGTGCGCGAAGAGTGAATCCGTGCAAAGAGTCGTGACGCCGTTGCTCGATTTTATGCAGACGATGCCTGCATTTGTGTACTTGATTCCCGCGATCTTTTTCTTCGGTCTGGGAAAGGTGCCGGGTGTTATCGCTTCGGTCATTTTCGCGATGCCGCCGACGATCCGCCTGACCAACCTGGGTATTCGCCAGGTGCCGGCGGACTTGATTGAGGCGACAGAGGCGTTCGGTTCGACCTATTGGCAAAAGCTGACGAAGGTGCAGTTGCCGATCGCGAAAACGACGATCATGGCGGGGGTCAACCAAAGCATCATGCTGGCGCTGTCCATGGTCGTCATCGCTTCGATGATTGGAGCGAAAGGACTTGGCGCGGACGTCTATCGCGCCGTGACGCAGATCAAGATCGGAGAAGGCTTCGAGGCGGGACTGGCGATCGTCATTATGGCGATTTTGCTGGACCGCATCACGCAAGGGGTAGGAAAGAGAAAAAAAGCGTAGGAGGGGTTTTCATGAAAAAAGCAACCTGGAAAGGATTGGCCGTCGCACTGGGACTCAGTATGGTGATGGCGGGCTGCTCAAGCGCTGGAACTCCACAAGGCAATGAACCATCCGGCGGCGACACTGGCTCGGCAGCATCCGGCAGCGTAGGAGCGACTGTCGACCATAAAATTATCGGGATTGACCCGGGTGCCGGACTGATGAAGGCGACGGAAAAAGTCCTCAGCGAATACGAGTTGAAAGACTGGGAGCTGGTGGAAGGCTCCAGTGCCGCGATGACGGCTGCCCTGACGCAAGCGTACAAGGACAAGAAGCCGATTATCGTCACGGGCTGGACACCGCACTGGATGTTCTCCAAGTTCGAGATGAAGTACCTGGAAGACCCGAAAGGCATTTACGGACAAGACGAGCAAATCCACACGATCGTGCGCAAAGGCTTGAAGGAAGAACAGCCGAGCGCCTACGCTTTCCTCGACAAGTTTGCCTGGACGCCTGCTGACATGGAAAAAGTCATGCTGGACATCGAAAACGGCAAAAAGCCGGAGGAAGCAGCAGCCGAGTGGGTGAAAAACAACGAGGCGACCGTAAACAAATGGGTCGAGGGCGTTCAGCCTGTCAACGGCCAAAAGCTGACGCTTGCCTATGTAGCCTGGGATTCCGAGATCGCCAGCACGAACGTGGTGAAAACTGTCCTGGAGCAAAAGCTGAACTATAAAGTGGAGCTGAGCCAGGTCGAAGCAGGCCCGATGTGGGTAGGCGTAGCGAACGGCGACGTGGACGGCATGGTTGCCGCATGGCTGCCAACGACACATGCGGACTACATGGAGAAGCTCGGCAAAGACGTAGAGGACCTCGGACCAAACCTGGAAGGAACCAAGCTGGGCCTGGCCGTGCCGACTTATATGGATATTACGTCGATTGAGGATTTGAAGAAGTAACGAAGAAAGCCAGCGTCGCAGGGGAGTCATTCCTGCGAGGCTGGCTGTTTTTATTATAAAGGGAAAGGCGGATTTTTTTGCTTTTTATCATATGGTATATTTATTAATAAATGGATTATTTGTACTTTTTCAGTATTGAAGCAAGGCGAAATAAAGAAAGGAAAAGGAACCGAATGCTTAGAAAATCATACGAATTTTTTATCGTATTTATCAAGTCGATGATCGATGAAAAAATTGCGTTAGCCTGGTCGATCCTGTTGCCTCTGTTGTTGTTTTTTTCTATCAATTACAGTTGGTTCCACGCCAAGCCGGATGTTTCGAAAGCTGTTTATTACTACGCCAGTTTTTGGGCCTTCTCTGCAGTGCTGGTAGTGTTTAACGGGATTGGGCTAAGATTAACCGATTTTCGAGAGTTAGGCATCCTGAAAAGCTTTGTCTTCATCTGCGGCTCAAAAGTTCCTATTATCGTGGGACTTTTACTCAGTCAAATTGTTTTTGGGCTGGTTAGTCTCGCTTTGTTTACGGTTGTTATTTCCATCGTCTTTGATTACCCTATTTTTCTTCTGTTTTTCACTGCTACGTGTACCTATTTGGTCGTTTTACTCCCGCTTTTTATGTTGTCTCTCTCGATTGCAAGCTTGTCGGTAAGGGCTTCGTCTGCCTATACGCTTGTCAATATGCTGATTTTTCCGGCGACGTATTTGGCTATCTATCGTGGCGAGTCTACCGATTTTTTTACTACTATCCTTTACTATTTAAATCCGGTTGAATATGTGTTTCGCTTTTCCGTGTTTACCTATGATGCATTGACCAATAACCTTCACCTGAATAGTAACCACCTGTTTCTTTTGGTCATTTCGATAGTCTACATCGCGATTGGGGTCATTGCATGGTCGAAAATAAAAATCGCTTCAACAGTAAGAAGAACCTAATCGAAAACAGGAAAGAGTGGAGAACAGATGATCGAATTAAAAAATATATCGTTTTCCTACCCGAAGAGTGAAAAGAAAGCGATCAATCAACTGAATATGAAACTGGAGGCAGATAAGGTCAATGTGGTCATTGGCCTGAATGGGGCAGGGAAAACAACGCTTTTTGATTTGCTGACGGGAGTGTTAGCGATTCAGGAAGGCGCGATTGACGGAATCCCTCAAGCGAAAGAAATCGTATATCAAACGCAAAGCTTGTACTTTTCCCCCATTTTGAAAGGCAGGGACATTGCGCGACTTATTTTACATATAGCGGACAGAGCGTTCGATAAAAATCCAGAGATGTGTTTGTCTCTGCTGGATGACCGAGAAAGAGAACTGGTCAGGGAGCTTTGGAATCGGAAGTTTGGGCAAATGTCTGTTGGCGAAAGGAAGTGGCTGCTCGTCACCTTGTTTGCCGAGATCAACAAAAGCTTCTATTTGTTTGATGAGCCTACGAGTGGGGTTGACCCTTCGGCCAGATTAAAAATATTGAACAAGATTGCGGGCATAGCCAAAAAAGCCGGGCACACCGTTATGATGTCGACTCATCAATTGCAGGAGCTGGAATTTATCGATTGCAAAATTTTCATTCTTCATGCGGGGAATGTGAAGTATGCAGGCTCCTACCAAGATTTGCTGACTACGTACAATACCCCTAATCCGGACAGGGCGTTTCAGTACTGTATCGAAAGCGATGACCGCTCCTTGGGAATTGCCCATTACTAAATCCATTCATTATATAAGCAAAAGGCATTGTCGGCGGAAGAGAGACAATGCCTTTTCGCTGTTCAGGCTGAACGCAAACCTGATTTGCTGCTCAACGCTCCAAAGTCTTCGTTTGTTCAATAGCTGGCCAGACTTGCTGCTTGCGGAAGCTGGCGGGATCGTAATCACGGGCGTATGCGGCGGAGGATTTCCTATCCAGTTCGGACCCACGAGCAAGTAGCGTGCTGCCTCTTGCCGGGTTGAGCGGTTGGAGACGTTGCGAAACGTATTCGTGTACACATCCAGCATTTGCACGGTAAAATAGCGGTTTTGCGGATTGGCAGGCTCGGCCAACATAACAGAAACGAAACGAGCAGGGAACGATTTTTCTCGCGGAACGAAGCATGCTTATCCTCCTGTCGGCGAGCGGGCAATCTGGTGAATAGTGCTATTTTTCTTGGCGGGACGGCTGTTTTATACGAGGACAAAAAGCCGTCTTGCGCCTTTGCCCGGGGACAGACAGGAGCGGTCTGCCTGCACGCAATCCGCTCTACAAAAGTTGAGGCGAAAGTAATAAAAAAACAAATCATTAACCATTTATATCCAGGAAATACGATTCATTTTTCCCTGTAATTTCTAAATCATCTTTGTAATAGGAAAATAATCCCGGTAAAATGAGGGGGTTCGTGAAAAAAACAGATTGAGGGGTTTAGCATGAGAAGACAAGCCTGGCTATCATCTTTATTTGCATGCATGTTCGCTTTTGCGGTCGTGCTCCCTGCGAGTGCAGCAGGGAACTACAATATTGTGGAAAGCGGAACGAAGGTCGAGATGGAAGGGAAGTTTTCCTTCACGGTTCCGGAAAACATGATTTTTCTCAACAAAGACGACACGATCAAAATGGAGCAGGAGCATGGGGACATCCCGACCATGAACGAGATCGGGAGCGTCCACCCGATTGAAGATAATCAGAATTGGGCCTTGTTCATCGAATACGAGGACACGGGACACATCAGCGACGACGAGCAAAATGAGATTGATGCCGAAGCGCTGCTGCAAAGTTACAAGGACGGCACAGAAGAGGGAAACAAGCAGCGCAAGCCGGAGGAGCAGTTCCACGTCATCGGCTGGAACGTAAAGCCGTCCTACAATGCCGCCACACACGAGCTGGAATACTCGATGCTGGCCGAGACCGCGCAAAAAGATCAGTTTTTGAACTACAAGCTGCAAGTGTTGACGAGAACGGGCCATGTCTCCTTCATTCTGGTCACCGATGTTCCGTCTCTCGTGCAGGACAAGCAGACGTTGCGGGACAAAATCTTGAAAAACTTCGTGGTCAAGGAAGGGCATCGCTACACCGACTTTAACGCGGAGACGGACAAGGTCGCCGAGTTTGGGCTGACAGGCTTGATTCTCGGCGGACTGGGCGTAGCCGCCGCGAAGAAGCTGGGGCTTTTGGCGTTGATTCTGGCGTTTGCGAAAAAAGGCTGGATTTTGATTGTGGTCGCATTGGGAGCGCTGGGCGGCCTGGTGAAAAAGCTGTTGAACAAAAAGAAAAACGGCCAGCCGCCTGCCGATTCGGACGAGGAAAAGCCGTCCGCCTGATGAGCTGGGCATAGAATAGGAAATATAGAAAGAAGAGACAGCCGAATCCTGCGCAAACGAGCGAGCGGAAACAGGCTGTCTTTTTCTACGGGGAAAAAGCCGAGCCGTGTCGTGCCGCGCCAAGTCGAGCCGAGGAAAAAAAGCCAGAATGACAAGCAGTAGGGGGAGAATACAATGGAAGAGGAAAACGTTTTGTGGAGGTAGCCGTGGAACATCATCTGGACCTTTTTGTGATGAAGTACGGATATGTGGGCGTCTTTTTCTCGCTTGCGCTTGGCGTAATCGGGCTGCCGATTCCCGATGAAGTGCTGATGACGTACACAGGGTACGCGGTATCGCGGGGAATGCTGCTGATGCCGTTTGCTGTGCTGAGCGCTTTTTTTGGCGCGGCGGCAGGCATCACGATCAGCTACGCGATCGCCTGCAAATGGGGACTGCCGCTTCTGCTCAAAGTGGGGCCGAATCTTTACATCACCCCGAAAAAAATCGAGTCGACGCAAAAGCTGTTCGCCAAGTACGGTCCCTTTTTGCTGATCGTCGGCTACTTTTTGCCGGGCGTGCGCCACATCACGGCTTACCTGGCGGGGATGTCTGCGATGAAGTACGGCAAGTTTGCCGCTTTTGCCTACACGGGAGCGCTGCTGTGGAGCCTGACTTTTTTGCTGCTGGGAAAAATGTTGGAGCGGGAGTGGTACAAGGTAGTCGTCTACATTCGGCATTACGGCTTGACGTTTTTGCTGATCGGCTGCGCGGTCGGCATCGCCGCTTATTTGCTGGTGAAGTACAGACAGAGCCTGAAAACATGAGCGGGAGAAAAGTTGGAAAAAAGTTCTTTACAAACCGACGGTCGGTTTGTATTATTAGATCATCAGCAAGCCATCATGATGCTTTTCATCCTACATTTATAAGGAGAGTTGTCCCGTGTTCATGACCTTGTTCTGGATTTTTGTTGACCTGATTCCTTTCTTCGTCGCCTTTCAGGTGCAGCCGCCTGCGCTCGGCTTCGCCATCGGGTTTGTGCTCGCGCTGTTGATCTACCTGTTTCAGAAAAAGAAGTTTGGCGAAGTAACGACGATCATTGCGATCAAGGTGTTTTACTTCTTTTGCGGTTTCTGGATTACCCTCTTGTTCCCTGCGTTTCACCTGTTTGATTTTACCCAACTGTTCATGTACGCCATCCTCGCTGTGGCAGCCACCTGGTCGTTGTGCATCAAAAAGCCGTTTACGCTGCAATATGCAAAAAAAGTGGTGCCCGCCGAGTTTACTTCGCATCCGCTGTTTCTGGCCTCCAACTTTTGGCTGACATTGATTTGGGCAGTCGCGTTCGGGCTGTCGCTCATTTGCTCCGTGCTGTTTGCGCTCGCTGTCATTTCCGGAGATACGGGCGTCATGCTGGTCAACATCTGGAACATCATCGGGCTTGCCGCGACTATTTTTGTCCGTCCCGTTGTGAAGCATTACTTTTTGAAAAAGCGAGGTTAACAAAAGAGGGCAGCACAATGGTGTGTATGCCTGCTATTTTGCTCTACTGCAAACCGACAGTCGGTTTGTGGTGGAATCTGAAAGGAAGAAAGCAGACATGGAGAAGAAAAAGCTGAATCCAAAAGCAATCGTGGCCGTCGTTTGTTTGATCGTGGCGGCGGTCGTGGGTTACTACGGCTACCAGAGCTATTTTTACGTCAAGACGGAGGATGCGGTAGTCACTGGAGAGATATACAAGATCGCGTCCAAGCAGGCCGGAAAGCTGACAAACGTGCGCGTGGATGTGGGCAGCCAGGTCGAGAAGGAGCAGATCGTGGCAGAACAGGAGCAGCTCAACGCCGCCAGCCCTACCCAGGTGGAAAGCTTGATGATCCGCTCGCCGATCAGCGGGGTGATCTTGCAAAAAGTCGCCAAGGAAGGCGAAGTGGTGGGCGCAGGCAACACCGTGGCGCTGGTCGTAGACAAACGGCAACTGTACGTGGAGGCGCACGTGGAGGAAGCAGAGGCAGGTTATGTCCAGGTCGGGCAACAAGTGGACATCGAGCTGGATAAGTACCCGGGCCAGCGGTTTCGCGGGACCGTCAACCGGATTGGCGAAGCGACGCAGTCGACGTTTTCTCTGCTGCCCCCGGTGAATGCGAGCGGCAATTTTACGAAGGTGAGCCAGCGCATTGCCGTGAAAATCACGTTTGACGAAGGACCGTACGATTTTCAGCCAGGCTTGAATGCCCATGTGTCCATCCATGTGCGATAAGGATGTGTAGCTGATGAGTCCACAGGAAAATTTTTGGCCGGGCGTTTTTGCGATTGTGCTGGGCACGTTCATGGCGGTGCTGGATACGAGCATCGTCAACATAGCGATTCCGGAAATGATGAACGTGTTCGGGGCGTCGACGGAAGAAATCCAATGGGTCGTGACCAGCTACACATTGACGATGGCCGCCGTCATTCCGCTGGCAGGCTTTCTCGGCATCCGGTTCGGGATCAAAAAAAGCTACCTCGCCAGCCTGTTTTTGTTCACGCTCGGCTCGCTGTTGTGCGGCCTGGCGGTCAGCAACGCCACGATGATCGCCGCACGGATCGTCCAGGCGGCGGGCGGCGGACTGATGATGACGATCGGTCAGTCGATGATCCAGCTTGTCGTGCCGCGGGAAAAAATGGGGCCAGCGATGGGAGTGTTCGGCATCTCGGTTTTCGTCGCTCCCGCTGTCGGGCCGACGCTCAGCGGGTATTTCGTGGAGCAGCTCGACTGGCGTTTCATTTTTACGGTGAACATTCCGTTCGGGATGTTGGCGATGCTTCTGGTCTGGCGTTTTTTGCAGGAAAGCGAAGCGAACCGCAAGCAGCCGTTTGATCTGGCGGGCTTCGTCTGGTCGGCGATTGCGCTGGTCAGCCTGCTGCTCGCCGTCACCAAAGGAGAGGAAAAGGGCTGGGACTCGTTTTACATCGTCTCCTTGTTGATGAGTGCTTTGCTAGGCGGCTGCCTGTTCGTCATGCGCGAGCTGTCGACTGCTCATCCGCTGGTCGATGTCCGCCTGTTTGCCAACCGTCCGTTTACGCTCGGGCTGTTGGTGAACAGTCTGATTATGGTCGGCAATTTCGGTGTGATCTACCTGCTGCCGATCTATTCGGAGAACATGCTCGGCAAAACGGCGATGGATACCGGGCTGATGATGCTGCCGCAGGCGCTCGCTTCCGGGGTGGTGACGCCGCTATGCGGCATGCTGGCGACGCGCATCGGTCTGAAGCCGCTGATTGTCGGCGGGCTTGTGCTGTGCATCGTGCCCGGCTATTTTCTCAGCCAGGTCGATCTGGACACGAATGTGACGACGATTTATTGGCTGCTCGCCTTGCGCGGAGCCGGACTGGGCATGTGTCTGATGACGTCCATGCAAATTCCGCTGGTGGCCGTGTCCGAGCCAGCGCGAGTGCCTGCGGCTTCGGTCATCACGAATATTTCCCGGCAGGTCGCGACCTCGATCGGGATTGCCGGACTGATTTCCCTGTTTTCCCGCAGAGGCGCCGAGCATGCGGCACAGATGAGCGAGCAAGTGACGGCCACCCGGCAGCCTGTGCTGGAGGCGCTGTCCCAGTGGCAGCAAATGTACGCGGCCAAAGGGCTGTCGTGGACGGAGGCGTATGCTGCGGCCAGCGGGCTATTCGGCCAGCTCGTAAAAAAATACGCGGCAGTCGCCGCGCTGCAGGACAGCTTGCTTATGGCCGTGCTCGTGCTGGTGGCGGCGTTTTTGACCATGCTGACCGTAAAAGAAAACAAGGCAGCCATGCAAGCAGGCAAGGAGGCGGCAAAGTCCGCAGTACCGGATTAAAGCGATTTTTCCCCATATCATAAATCAGGAGGGTTTCAGCATGAAATGGCGCAAATGGATGGCGGCGCTGGCAGGAAGCACGGCGATTGCTTGCCTGGCAGGCTGCGGCTCCGTGCAACCTGCCGCCTTAACACCGGCAACTGCAGCCTCTGCTCAAGAGGCAGCAGGGAAGGAAGCGGGTACGCACTCGTTCAGCGGGAAAATGATCGGCATCGAGGAAGTCACGATTTATCCCAAGACGGCAGGGCGAGTGGCCGCCGTCTTCCGCGATACGGGCGATCGGGTAGAAGCGGGCACGCCGCTTTTGGCGCTGGAGACGGTCGAGCTGGAAGCGAGCCTGCAAATGGCAAAAGCCGAACTCGCCTCGGCGCAGGCAAAATGGGAGGAAGCGAAGGCAGGAGCGCGGGTGGAAGACTTGCAGTACGCCAAAGCGGGCTGGCAGCAGGCGCAAAGCAAGTACGAGGACGTCAAAAACGGCAAGCGGCCGGAGGAGCTTGCCCAACTGGCGGCGGCGGCGCAATCGGCGAAATCGGTCTACGATGCCGCCAAAGCGAAGCAGGCACGGGCAAAGACGCTCTACGATCAAGGGGGGCTTTCCAGCCAAAGCCTGGAGGACGCACAGACTGCGTTGGCGCAGGCAGAAGCACAGTACGTCCGTGCCCAGGAAGAGCTGAGGCTGGCCCGGCAAGGAGTGACGCAGCCGACGCTGCAATCGCTCGCAGCCAATGTCGAGCAGATGAAGGCGCTGTACGACAAGACGAAAAACGGCCCGACGAAGGAACAGCTCGCCCAGTATGAGGCGGGTGTCCAAAAGGCGCGGGCCGCTGTCCAAAATGCCCAGTATCAACTGGACAATGCAACGCTGAAAAGCCCAATCAAAGGCTACATCAGCATGAAAAGCATCCAGCCGGGCGAGCTGGCAAACGCGAGCATGCCTGTCATGAGCGTGGTGAACACAGACCAACTGTATGTCGTGATCGGCGTATCGGAGGCAGAGCTCGCCCGTTTTTCCCTGAACAAGAAAGCCGATGTATTCGTCGAAGCGCTTCAGCGCCACGTTCCGGGCAAGGTAGCGCGGATCAGTCCAAAGGCAGACGCTGGAACGAATACGTACACGGTGAAGATTCTCGTGGACAATCCAAAAGGAGACCTCCGTTCCGGGATGACTGGCGTAGTTTCGCTTTAATGCTTCCGGAGAGCCAGGCTGTTCTCGACGAGCCGGACAAATTCGCGCTGCTCCTCGCCGGAGGCGTTTGCCTTTGCCAGCTCCAGCACATCGTGCAGAGAGCTTCGTTCTGACCAGGGGCTTTCGCGAAGAATCTCGGCAAACTCGGCGACAGAAGCGAGAAATTTCAACTCGGGCGACAATGTCGTCTGCACCTGCACGGGCTGACTGGTTTCTTCTACGCGATTGGTCGCTACGTCGTGGTGGCGGATGCGCACGGTGCCCAGCGGGGCCGTATCCGCCGCCTTTTTTGGCTTGATCTCGTAAAGCGCGGTGACGGTATGACCAGCTCCTACTTCGCCCGCGTCTGTTTTGTCGTTGCGAAAATCTTCATCGCGGACGTCGCGGTTTTCATAGCCGAGCAGGCGATACGAGTCGACCTTGGCCGGATCGAACTCCACCTGGATTTTGACATCGCGGGCGATCGTCTGCAGCTTGCCTGTCAGCGCTTCCGTAAACACCCGTTTGGCCTCGGAAAAGGAATCGATGTAAGCGTAGTTGCCTTCGCCTTTGTCGGCGAGCTGCTCCATCAGCACATCGTTGTAATTGCCCATCCCGAAGCCAAAGGTGCTCAAATAAATCTCTTTGCGGGAAAAGTCCTCGATAGAACGCAAGATTCCTTCCGCGCCCGTCACGCCCACGTTGGCTACCCCGTCGGAGCAGAGGATGACGCGATTGATCGCTCCGCGTTCAAAGGAGCGGGAGGCCAGCTCATAGCCGAGCAGCAGTCCTTCTTCGGCATTGGTGGAGCCTTCGGGTTTCAGCTCGGCAATCGCGGACAAAATCGCTGGCCGCTGCTTGGCGGAAGTCGGGGGAAGCACGATCCGCCCGTTTGAGCCGTAGACGACGATGCCGACCGTATCGTCTGGCTGGAGCTGGTCGACCAGGACGTTCAAGCTTTTTTTCACCAGTTCCAGGCGGTTTTCCCGCGCCATCGAGCCGGAGACGTCGATGACGAAGACGAGCCGGGCGGGTTTGCGGTCGTCGCTTGCGATTTCCTTGCCTTTGATCCCGATGCGGACGAGCTGGTGACCGGGATGGAAAGGCGATGGCCCGCCGTCTGTGACGATGGAAAACGTGCGGTCTGTGGGAGCCGGATAAGCGACGGGGAAGTAGTTGATAAATTCCTCCACGCGAACAGCGTCCGGCGGCGGCAAGGTGCCTTCGTGGATGTAGCGGCGCATGACGGTGTAGGAGCCGGTGTCTACGTCTGCGGCAAACGTAGAGAGACGGTCTTCTGCGGCGGAGACGAACGGGTTTGCGCCGTAGTTTTGAAAATACATATCATCTGTGCGCGACGGGATTGGAGTTGGGAGCGAAGCATCTTGCATGGTACGGCTGAGCGCGGATGATTCGCTCGCCGCTTGTTGCGGGCTTGCCGCCGTCTGCGGATGGGACCCGTTGTTTTCCGCGGCGCGCTGCCCAGTCGAGCTGCAGCCGATCAAGGCTGCAACCAAAACGGTCATGCCACTTGCCTTTACGATGTTTTTCATCTGTCTATTCCCCCTTTTGCCTATGAGACGTGGAAAAAAAAGGAACGTTACAGTCGCTGCGGCCTTATTGCGCGAATCTTTTTGCGATTTTCTGGCTCGCGGCTCTTTCAGCTAGTATGATGGGGAAAAGGGAGGCGATACGATGAACGCATACAGCTATTATTGCTCTACACGCATCGAAATGGGGACAGGCAAAGCTGGGGAGCTGCCGAAGCTTTTGCACGATCTGCAAAAAGGCACGTCTGTCCTGCTGGTCAGCGATCCGGGGGTCATCAAGGCAGGGCTGGTCGCGCCGATCCAGGAGGCGCTGACGGCAGCCGGTTTTCAAGTGACGCTGTTTGATCGGCTCAGCCAAAATCCGCGCGATACGGAATGTCTGGAAGGGGCAGTCCTGTTTCGCGACACAGCCGCCGACATGGTCGTAGCGATTGGGGGCGGCAGCGCGATGGATACGGGCAAAACAATTGCGCTGTGCGGGCCAAACGGCGGAACGCCCGCCGACTACGCAGACGGGCGACTGGCCTATGAAAACATCGCGCCGATCATCTGCGTCCCGACGACAGCGGGAACTGGCTCGGAAGTGACGCGCTCTGCCGTAATTACGGAGGCTGCCACGCACCGGAAAATGACGCTCAAGCACGCAGCGCTGCGGCCAGTCCTGGCCGTGCTCGACCCGGCTTTGACGTACAGCGTGCCTGCTGCCGTCACCGCTGCTACCGGAGTCGACGCGCTCGTTCACGCCATCGAAGGCTACACGTGCAAGGTGACGAATCCGATCTCGCAAGCGCTCGGGGCCAAAGCGATGCAGACGATTGTGTCCGCTCTGCCCGCAGCCTACGCAGACGGGAAAAACGAAGCGGCCCGGCACGCGATGCTCGAAGGCAGCCTGCTTGCGGGACTGTGCTTTGGCTCTGCGGATGTGGCGGCTGTTCACTGCCTGGCCGAAGCGTTAGGCGGGTTGTACGATACGCCGCATGGAGTGGCAAACTCCGTCTTTTTGCCGCACGTCCTGCGCTTCAATGCTGCGGAAAACAAGCCGATGCACGCGGATCTCGCCCGCTACATGGGCTTTGCCGCAGATGCCGACAGCGAAGAGGTTGCAGTAGACAAGCTGATCGCGGGCATTGCCGAGTGGACAAGCAGCTTGCACATCCCCAAGCTGAAAGACTTGCCCGGCGTGCGCGAAGAAGACTTCCCCCGCATCGTGGAGCTGTCGATGCAAAACGGCTCGACGCCAAGCAACGTCCGCACGATTACGGCGGACGATTACATGAGCATTTTGGTCGAGGCTTATCAGGCGTAGTTTTTTCTTGCCCGCTGTTCAAATATCTTGTAAAATTAGGAAATCTTTGTGGTGTGACGGTCGCTTATAGTCAATGGAAAAAAACGAGGAAAAGAGGTCGATTGCCGCTACGATTACACAAACAAGAGAGGTACTTACATGAATTTAGCTATTAACGTAACGCAACATCAGCTAATGGACGTGCTGCTCAACGTAGCCGTGGTGCGTCCCGTCTTTATTTGGGGAGCGCCGGGGATCGGGAAATCTGCCCTTGTCGAAGCTTTCGCCCAGCAGGTAGGCTTGCCGTGCGTCTCCCTTTTGGGGAGTCAGTTGGCGCCGGAGGATATTATCGGCGTTCCGCAGATCGTGGAGGGAAAAAGCAGGTTTTGCCCGCCGGCGCAAATCGCGCGGGAAGAGCCGTACTGCCTGTTTCTCGACGAGCTGAATGCGTGTTCGCAAGAGGTGCAAAAAGCGTTTTACAGTCTGATTCACGAGCGCCGAATCGGGGATTACCACTTGCCGGAAGGCTCGATTGTGATCGGGGCGGGGAACCGCGCCCAGGACAGCGCGATTGTCAAGCCGATGTCGTCCGCGCTCATCAACCGGATGTTCCATGTGCAGCTTCTCGTCTCCCATGAGCAGTGGCTGAGTTGGGCGTACGCCAAAGGGATTCATCCGTACGTGCTGCAATTTTTGCAGGTGCGTCCCGACTATTTGTGGTCGCAGCCGCCCAAGACGGAGGAGCCGTTTTCCACGCCGCGCTCCTGGCATATGCTCTCGGATGCGCTGCACGAATTTGGCGAAGGGCTGACCAGCGAGATCGTCGGGGTGCTCGCCTATGGCTGCCTGACGCCGCAGCATGCCGCACAGTTCAAGGCTTTTCACAAAAACCTTCAGGGCAAGTACCAGCTCAACCGCATTCTGGAGGGCGAGGCGTCGTTCCCGAGTGCGTCGGAGGACCGGGACGTGCTGTATTTCCTCGCCGATTCGTTCCGCGCCCAGATCAAAAAGGAGCTGCCGCCAGACAAAGCTTCCGTGAGCGATGGGCACAAGCGGTTTGCGCATCGGGCCAAGGCTCTGCTCAAAGACTTGTCTGCGATCTCGCTGGAAATGGCGCAGATGGTCGTCGCCCGGCACGAGGACGGGGACGGCTTGCCGGACTGGTTTGTCGTCGAGGTCATTCGCGACTTGCCGCGGCTGGCGATGGACAGAAAGGGCAAGTAGCCGATGGCCAAAGGACAGAGAGGGCAGAGCGACCCGGCGACGCAAAACTACCAGCAGGCAGTGCAGTTTTTGGCGCATCACCCGATGTTTGGGCCGCTTTGCTCCCGTGCCCATTTTTTTCGCGCGGAAAACAACTTGTGCCCGGAGAACGGCTGGGCCGTCGTGACCGCGAGCGGAAGCATTCACGTACACCCCAAGCGCAGGGGAGCGGTGGAGGAATGGATTTACGTTCTCGCACATGCCTTGCTGCACCTAGGGTTTGGGCACTTTGTGGAAAAAGAGCAGCCCGCGCTGTGGAATATCGCCTGCGACTGCTACGTCACCCGCTTTTTGAAGGACATGAAGCTGGGCAAGCCTCCCGCTGAGATGGCGTACGCGCTAGAACTGGCGGGAAAAAGCGAAGAGGAGCTGTACAAGTGGTTTGTCGAGCACGGCGTGCCCGAGCAGATGAAGCTGTTTGGAACAGGCGGAGAAAGACAGCCGGATATGTTGTTTTCCGACAAATACGTCCGCTACAGCTACAAGCGGGACGTGAACTGGGAACGGCTCCTGGGCATCGGGCTGTCGCAGGCCGTGCAGAGCGCGGTCAGCGTGGCGGGCGGGTATGCGGATGCGCTGGGGAATGAGGAAAGCAAGCTGTCGGACGCGCAAAAGGCGAAGCGCTGGTTCATCAATCACTACCCGCTGCTCGCTTCCCTCGCCAGCCACTTCACGATCATTGAGGATTCGCTCATTTGCCAGCGGCTGCAAATATCGGTGGCCGCCATTGATGTGACCTCGCAGGAGATTTTTATCAACCCGGCGGCAGGGCTGGACGAAGAGGAATGCAAGTTCGTGATGGCCCACGAGCTGCTGCATGCGGGCTTGCGGCACCATGAGCGCTGCCAGGGACGGGACCCGTATTACTGGAACGTGAGCTGCGACTACGTCATCAATCAATGGCTGATGGAGCTTGGCGTCGGGCGCTTTCCGCAGATTGGCGGTCTGTACGATCCCGATTTGAAGGGTTTGTCGGCAGAGGCCATCTACGACCGGATCGTGACCGATATGCGGACGTACCGCAAGCTGTACACGCTCAGAGGAATCGGCATGGGCGATATGTTGGACGGGGACGACCCGCGCTTTTGGGAAAAGGGACCGGGGACGACGCTGGACGACTTTTACCGCAGCGCGATGTCGCAAGGCTTGATCTATCACCAGGAGCGGGGCCGCGGGCTTTTGCCGGCCGGCTTGGTGGAAGAAATTCGCGCCCTCGGCCAGCCGCCGATCCCGTGGGATGTGCAGCTCGCGCGCTGGTTCGACGAGCATTTTCCGCCGCTGGAAAAAAGACGCACGTACGCCCGCGCCAGCCGCAGGCAATCGTCGACGCCGGACATCGCCCGTCCTGCCTGGGCGCATCTGGAGACGGACCAGCTCGCGCGCACGTTCGGCGTCGTCATTGACACGTCCGGCTCGATGGACAGCAAGCTGCTCGGCAAGGCGCTGGGAGCGATTGCGAGCTACAGCGAGGCTCGCGACGTCCCGTATGCGCGGGTTGTGTTCTGCGACGCGCAGGCTTACGATGCCGGCTACCTCTCCCCGGACGATATCGCGGAGCGCGTCAGAGTCAAAGGGCGCGGCGGAACCGTTTTGCAGCCAGGCATCGACCTGTTGGAGAAGGCCGCCGATTTCCCGAAGGACGGCCCGATCCTCGTCATCACGGACGGGGAGTGCGATCGGCTCCGCATCACGCGCAGCCATGCTTTCATGCTGCCAAAAGGAAAACATTTGCCGTTTGTGCCGAGAGGCCCGGTTTTTCGGATGGAATAATGGGAAAGCACCGCCTAGTGGCGGTGCTTTTCCAGTTCCGAAAAAAATGAAATAAGCGGAAAATGGAAATGAAAAATACAAGCAGCGCGGCGATGACGACCTGCACCATGCTTGTTGTCTCACACTTCCACTGGTACGAGCGAACGGTATAAGCTATTCTGTATAATAAATCTGAAAATTAGCAAGAACGGGGAACATAGCCATGACAGAACAGGAGAGCAAAGAGAGAAAACTGCTTTTGCAAGAGGTAGAAGGGCTGCTGTCGCTCATCACTGTGCCGATTCTCGTCGTCGATGCGACGGGGCATGTCATCCACGCCAATCAGGCGGCTGAGCACGTCTGGCAGCGTTCTTTGGCTGTTCTCCTGACGAAAAGCTTGCAGGCGTTCGTCGCTACGTCCAAGCTGCTCGGGTTCGTCAAAAAAGGCAAGCCGCTGCGCGATTTTCCGGTCGAGATCGTGGACGGGAGCGGCAAACGCCTTCCGTGTCTTTGTCGGCTGCACCCGCTGTACATCGACCAAAAGCCGGAGGGCGCGATCTTGCAGTTCACGCGGCAGCAGATGGAGACGGAGCAGGAAAAAAACCGCAAATACGTCACGCGCTATACGTTTGCGGACATTCGCGGGAACAGCGAGGCGATTATCGCCTTGAAAGACTCGGCCAGAAAAATCGCGAAAAGCGACTCGACCGTGCTCATTCGCGGGGAGAGCGGCACCGGAAAGGAAGTGCTCGCCCAGTCGATCCACCAGGCCAGCTCGCGTAGCGACGGGCCGTTTGTCGCGATCAACTGCGCAGCGATACCGGAGGCGTTGCTGGAAAGCGAGCTGTTTGGCTACGAGGAAGGGGCGTTTACGGGGGCGAAAAAAGGCGGCAAGGCAGGGCGGTTCGAGCTGGCCTTGAACGGCACGCTGTTTCTCGATGAGATTGGCGACATGCCGCCGTTTTTGCAAGCCAAATTGCTCCGCGTCCTGCAGGAGCGGCGCATCGAGCGGGTGGGCGGCTCGGAAAGCATCCCGGTCGATGTCCGGCTGATTGCCGCGACGCACAAGGACCTCGACGCGATGATCGTCAGCGGCCAGTTTCGCGAAGATTTGTACTATCGGCTGCACGTCATTCCGCTGTACGTCCCGCCATTGCGCGAGCGCAAAGAAGACTTGTACGACCTGATCCACTACTATTTGAAGCTGTTCGCGGACAAGCTCGGCAAAGAGCCGAAGCTCTTTTCGGCGCAGGCGCTGAAATGCCTGATCGACTACCATTGGCCCGGCAATATACGCGAGCTGGAAAACACGCTGGAGTACATCGTGAATCTGGAGATTGGCGACCTCGTGACGATCAGCAGCCTGCCTGCGATCATTCGCGGAAGCCGGACGAGCGAGGAAGGGCTGGCTACACAGTCGCAGAGCCAGGCAACGCCATCTGCACCGCTTGCTTCTGCCACTCCGGCGCCACAGGCGGCAGAGCTTTCCCTGGAAAAAACCGAGGAACAGCTCATTTTGCAGGCGGTGCAGCGTTTCGGAAAAAGCACCGAGGGCAAGCGCAAGGCCGCCGAGTTTTTGGGCATCAGCGTCGCTACGCTGTACAGACGCTTGCAAAAGCTAAGCCGCAAGTGACGGCCTCACGCAGACGAAAACAGAGGAAAAACGCAACGAGAAGGAGGCCAAAGCCCCAACTTATATCCCGGACAAGCTGGAAACGGGGACGCAAAACCATGAAGGCATTGCAGGAATCGCGCCCGCCATCGACTTTATCGCCTCGCTCGGGACAGGGAGCAATCGCCGCGAGCGGCTCGTTTCCGCTTTTGCCAACCTGGAGCAGTACGAAAACCGTCTGGCTGAGCTGATGCGCAACGAGCTGCGACAAATCGCAGGCGTAACGCTCTATCAGGCAGCCGCTGGCGTGGCGAAAACGCCGACTGTCGCCTTTCGTCTGGACAAGCTCGCGCCGGAAGAAGCATGCCTGCAAATGGCCGAGCAGCACAGCGTCTTTATCGCGAGCGGCGATTTTTACGCCTCCCGCTTGGCGGAGTTGGCCGGAATTGCGCACAGCGGCGGCTGGATTCGCGCCGGAATCGCTCCGTACAACACAGAAGAGGAAATTTGGCGCCTGATAAAAGGCGTGCAGCAGCTCATGCGGTAAGACTGAGACGGCATTTCCCGCCCGCATGCATAAAAAACCCGGACTCTCGCAAACTATAAACAATCATCAGAAGAGGAAGCGGGGAAGGGAAATGCTCCACTATCCAGGCATTTACTATGCGATTTTTGGCCTGATTTTTTTGGTAGGGCTGTTTTTGACCATCCGCTACGCCAAACGCCAGGAGACGAAGGAAGTGGACAACAACATCAGTCAGACGACCGTCAAGCACAAAGTTCTCGGGAATGTGGGGATGCTGTTTTACTTGGGGGCGTTTGCGGTGCTGCTCGCGATATTGCTGATCTCCGTACTCGTATATTAGCGTTGGGGAGGCGAGAGTAACACAATGGACAAAAAAAGGTATTACGTATCTGTTCAGGCAGGGACGATCATGGAAAATCAGGGCGACTCCGGGTACGAGTTCGAGATTGAAGCGACGGATCGCCAGGTTCACGCGCTGAAAAGCTTGTTTGAGGAAAGGACCGAGTATGAGTTTGGCACCTTTTTGCGCGGGCATGTCGTCGCGATTCCTTATCATTTTGACGAGGAAAACGATCAATACGACAACTGCCTGAAGCAAATATACAGCGCCATTTACGAATGCGGAACAGAGGAGACGAAGCAGCATATCCAATCCATGGGCGTACTGAATATGTGAGCGGGCCGGACATCCGGCCGAATCCGGCCGTCTAAAGCGAGGCTCACCCCCTGTCCGGATCGTAGCCGTACCCCGGGTATTTGACGACGGGCCATTTTTGCTTGCGCAAGGCGTCCAGCAACTCCGGGCCTACGTTCAGATTGGAAGCGACCAACTCGTGCGGCGTGAGCGCCATCCACTGGTTGAGCGAGACGTCGACGAAGCGGTCGCTTTTGAACATTTCCAAAAACCAGACTGTCTCGTTTCCCGTATTTTGAAAGTAATGCCCTGTCGCAAAGGGCACATAGCCGACATCGCCCGCCCGGTAGTCAAACGTGCGGGCTGTTCCATTTCCGGCAAAAACGGTCATGCGAGCCTGGCCGGAAATGTAGTATTGCCACTCGTCGTTGTTCGGATGCCAGTGCAGCTCGCGCACACCGCCTGGCGTCAGAGCCATGTTCACGCCAGCGAGCGTAGTGGCAACCGGCAGCTCGCGCACGGTGACTTCGCGCGACCAGCCGCCGTGATTCAGCGTCATCGTGGCGTCGGAGAAGGAAAACTTCAAATTCGGCAGCAAGCCTGCATCGGTGACGGGCGGCACGAGCATGTTCGGATTTTGCCGATCCCGCTCGATGTTGCGCGGCCCGAGATCGACCCACCCCGTACCGTCTCCCCGCATCGGCTCCGGGATGCGCTCTCCCTTTTTGTGTGAGGTCATTTCCGACCAACCTCCCTCATCTTTACGACAAGTTTCGTCTGCTTTTGGCGCAGCCACTCACCATGTGTATGGCCGCTGGCTTGGCTTTTATGCAAAAAAGGAACAGCGTCCCTGTGCCGCGCGCACACTGGTTTCGCTGTTCCTGCATCATCGTATTTGTGCCAGCCTGGCTTTGGCTTTGTCTGGACGTCGACGGTTATACCGTCAAGAGCTGGCGCTTTTGCTCCGTTTGGGCCAGACAAAAAAGCTGACGGTAATCAAAAGGTCAATGCCGAGCACAACCGCCCATTGCAGCATCGCCCGCTCCAAAGCCCCGGTCCGCGAGGCATCCCCGACAAAAAAGATCATCGCGAGCAGCAGTCCCGCCCCGATGAGGTAGGCGAAAACGTGCTTGAACCAGCCTTTGGCATACGACCTGGCGTAAGCCATCCCGTACAGCTTCGGCTTTTTCGCCAGTGGCTGTTTTTTCACATAGTACAAAAACTTGTCGTCCGCCCAGCGAATCATGCCTTTGCCAAAAGCGATCGACACGCCGATATAGACAGCAGCCAGCGCATGAGCCATGGTCGCGGTTGCGCCCCGGTACAAGTCCACGCTGGTCACGGCCAGCAAAACAAGGTCGACCAGGGGAGTCAGCGCCAGGATAAAAAGCCCCAGCCGCTCTTTTCCCAAGCCATACCGCACGGCCAACCCCAGAGCAATCACGACCCAAAAACCAATTTCACAGGCAACGATCATCCACGCGATCCAGTTCACGTTTACGCTCTCCTTTTTTAATACAGATGTATTGTAAAAAGATTTTATCATCTGTTTTTATTTAATACAAGTGTATTATTTAATTGCTCGTCCCGTTCGGGCTTGGTAAAATACAGCTATGCCAAAACAAATCGATCATGAAAAACGAAGAGAACAAATAGCCGAAGCGACCTGGCGGGTCATCAGCGAGCGGGGAATGGAGGGAGCGACGGTTCGCAATATCGCGGCAGAGGCAGGGCTGTCGCTAGGGGCGCTGCGGCATTATTTCAGCACACAGGACGAGCTGCTGGCGTATTCGATGAAGCTCGTGAAGGAGAGGGCGACGGCTCGCATCCGCGAGATTATTTCGCTTGATTTGCCGCCGCGAGAGAAGTTTATCAAGACGATTCTGGAACTTGTGCCTACCAATCGGGAAAAGATGGCGGAAATGGAGGTCTGGTTCGCCTTTACCGCCTACTTCCGCCATAAGCCGGGCGGTCTGGATGCGCAGTACGACGGCATTTACCCTGGCCTGCAAAAGCTCATGGACTATGCCGAACAGTCCGGACTGCTGCCTGCAAACACGGACAAGGAGCTGGAGACAGAGCGGCTTTACGCCTTGGTCGACGGGCTTGCGCTGCACGCCTATCTCGAGCCGAAGCGCCTGGACGGGCCGAAGGTAGAGCGCGTGCTGATCCATCACTTGTCGGCGCTGATCGCAGAGAAAGACTGAGCCATGTCAGGTAAACATGACACGGGGAGAACAGACATGAACAAAAACATCCTGATAGTCGAGGACGAACCGATTTTGCGGGAAATCATGAAGGATTACTTCGAAAACGAAGGTTATGCGGTGCTGGAAGCGATCGTCGTCTCCATCCGCGACGAAGGCAAGATGGCACGAGTCAGCATCGAGAACAAAGGCGCCCGTATTCCCGAGGAGCATCCGGAAAAATACAGAAAAATATAGGGCCACTTTTTCCGCGGAGAGCCGTCTCGCCAGCGTTCCACGGGAGGAACCGGCCTCGAGCTGGCTATCTGCAAAAAAATATTGCATGACGTGCCGTTCGGCGTGTGCAATATGGAAGAAGGCGTCGAGCTTTTTTTCCAGCTTCCGAAAAACGAATAGCATTCAAGCGCAGAACACGTTTCTGCGCTTTTTTTTGTCTGGTCGTTTTTATGCATTTTTTACGCCGTGTCGATTCGTTCTGCATCTGATCTTGATCTCGGCCCTGTACGCTCTTTAGGTAGGCAAGGATTGCATTGCGAGTCGTTTCCAAAAAGCGAGGGAGAGAATCGGCGATATCGCGAGGCAGCTCGTCGCCCGCATGGCGACAATCGGGCCATTCGGCGAAGGGGCGGCGCTGTTGGTCAGAGGACTGGCGAAAAAAGTGCTGCTCGCCAATAACATCGGGCTGCTGTGGTCCGACGTGAAAGCGACGCCGACCGACGAGCTGACGACTTTTCTCGCCTGGCTCGGCATTGTGGCATTTGCCTTCCAGCTTTACTTTGACTTCAGCGGCTACTCGGACATGGCGCGCGGACTGGGGAAAATGTTCGGCTTTGACTTTATGGAAAACTTCCGCTATCCGTACATGTCCAAAAGCATTTCGGAGTTTTGGCGCAGATGGCAGTTCATCATCTTGGAAAAATGGCTGCCTGGGCTTGCTGCAAAAGGCGCATGCCGCTGTCGGCCACATCTACACGCTTGTGGTCGTACTGATCGGCGGGGTATTTTTCGAATGCGAGAGCCTGCCTGTGGCCTGGCAGTTCTAGCGGGCGATGTCCGGTTTTGCGGGACAAGGCTTCATGGACGACCAGGCGCTCTACTACTGGTCGACGAAGGGCGCTTTTTATGCCTACCAGGCGCTGGCAAGGCAAATGGGCCTGGAACCGCAGAACGAGGCAGACTTCCGGCTGGAGGCAGTGTCGGACGCGTTTTCCGGCTCGCTCTATTCCAAAAGCGGCTACAGACTTGTGCAGCCGGACAGCGGCGTTTTCGCCAAGACCAGGCGCAGCCCGTTTGTTAACGCCGCCTTTACCAATCGCTTACATTTCTTTACACAAAGCCCGTCCGAGCTCAACAGAAGAAGAGTATGATTGGTGACATGCTTATGAACATTCCTATTTGCAGGAGGTACAAAATGTTTCGCACATTCCCGAAAAAGCTTGTCCCAGTAGCTGTCATCTCTTCCCTGGCCCTGACGACGGCGCTGTTTGGCGGAAATTCCGGTCTGGTCAAGGCGGCAGAAAATAAAGCGGGCAACGCCCAGGTCAAAAACATCATCTTCCTGATCGGCGACGGCATGGGCACGTCCTATACAACGGCTTACCGTTACATGAAAGACGACCCGGCGACTCCTGTCATGGAGCCGACCGAGTTTGACAAATATTTGGTCGGGGCGCAAATGACCTATGCCGAAGACGAAAAGCAAAACATCACCGACTCCGCCTCTGCGGCGACCGCCATGTCTTCCGGTGTGAAGACGTACAACAACGCGATTGCGGTCGACAACGACAAATCAGAGGTAGAGACAGTGCTGGAGCGGGCCAAAAAAGTCGGCAAATCGACTGGCCTGGTGGCTACTTCGGAAATTACGCACGCGACCCCGGCTTCGTTCGGCGCGCACGATGAGAGCCGCAAAAACATGGACGCGATTGCCGACGACTACTACGACTTGCGCATTGACGGCAAGCATTCCGTCGACGTCTTGCTGGGCGGCGGCCTGAACAACTTCGTGCGCAAGGACCGCAATCTGACGGAAGAATTCAAAAAAGACGGCTACAGCTACGTCACGAGCAAGCAGGAACTGCTGAGCGACAAAAATGACAAAATTCTCGGTCTGTTCGCAGCAGGCGGAATGGACAAAATGATCGACCGCACGGACAAAACCCCGTCCCTGGAAGACATGACAAAGGCCGCGATTGAGCGGTTGAGCAAGAACAAGGAAGGCTTCTTTTTGATGGTGGAAGGCAGCCAGATCGACTGGGCTGGTCACGACAACGACATCGTGGCGGCGATGAGCGAGATGGAAGACTTCGAGAAGGCGTTCAAGGCTGCCATTGACTTCGCGAAAAAGGATGGAAACACGCTCGTTGTCGCGACAGCGGACCACTCCACGGGCGGGCTGTCTGTCGGGGCGAAGGAAGAGTACAACTTCCTCGTCGCGCCAATCAAGGCGGCGAAGCGCACGCCTGACTTCATCGCCGCGGGAATCGCCAAAGGCGCGAGCGTGGAAGAAACGTTGAAAAAGTACATCGACCTGCAACTGACGCCAGAGGAGATCGCTTCCGTGAAAAAGGCGGCGGAAACGAAGAAGCAAGTCGAGATCGACAACGCAATCGAAGCGATTTTTGACAAACGCTCCTTCACCGGCTGGACAACGGGCGGCCACACAGGCGAGGACGTCAACGTGTACGCGTACGGTCCATGGAAAGAAAGATTTTCCGGCCTGATCGACAATACGCACAATGCGGAAGTGATCTTTGAAATTCTCGGCGAAGCGAAGAAATAAAGGGGCAAGAAAAGAAGCTGCCAGGCTTATCTGGCGGCTTTTTCTTTTGGACGGGCCAAGCCATCGTCTCACCTGGCCTGTCTCCCGGGAAAAGTCGCTTTGGCCAAAACGTCCGAAGGGGTTTACAACCCGAACGTCCATTCGTAGAATAAGGGCAAGAAGGTGAGCCTGGTGAAGATGAAAAAAGACATGGCAAGTATTTTGGAGCATTTGAAAACAGACGAGCGTTTTCGCGACAATATCGCCCACTGGCGGGTCATTCCGGCCCGCGAGGCCAAAACGGTTCCGTTTCCGCAGGAGATGGATGCGCGCATCCGGGAAGCGCTGACGCGAAGAGGAATTGCCTCTTTGTACACGCACCAGGAAACGTCTTTTCGCCATGTGCGAGCGGGCAAGCATATCGTCGCGGTCACGCCGACTGCCTCCGGGAAAAGCATGTGCTACCATCTGCCGATTCTCCAGACGCTGGCAGAGGATACGCAGGCGCGCGCGCTCTACCTGTTTCCGACCAAGGCGTTGGCGCAGGACCAGAAAGCAGAGCTGCACGAGCTGATTACCGAAATGGGGCTGTCGATCAAATCGGAAACGTACGATGGCGACACTCCGGCCAACATCCGGCAAATGGTGCGCAAGGCGGGCAATATCGTCATCACCAACCCGGACATGCTGCACTCCGCCATTTTGCCGCACCACACCAAATGGGTTTCGTTTTTCGAGCATTTGAAATACATCGTCATCGACGAGCTGCATACATACCGCGGCGTCTTTGGCAGCCACGTCGCCAATGTGATTCGCCGCCTCAAGCGGATTTGCGCCTTTTACGGCAGCGCGCCGCAGTTCATCTGCACCTCGGCGACGATCGCCAACCCGCGCGAACTGGCGGAAGCGCTGACGGAGGAACAGGTAGAGCTGGTCGACAACAACGGAGCGCCGTCCGGCGTCAAGCATTTCGTCTTCTACAACCCGCCTGTGGTCAACCGCCAGCTCAACATCCGGCGCAGCGCCACGCTGGAGGCGCGGGACATTACCGAGCAGTTTTTGACCAACGGCATTCAGACGATCCTGTTTGCGCGAAGCCGCGTCCGGGTGGAAATTTTGCTGACGTACTTGCAGGAGCTGATTAAGCGCAAGCTCGGCCCGAAGACGATTCAAGGATATCGCGGCGGCTATTTGCCGAGCCAGCGCAGGGAGATCGAGCGCGGCTTGCGGAGCGGCGACATCATGGGCGTAGTCAGCACGAACGCGTTGGAGCTGGGCGTAGACATCGGACAGTTGCAGGCGTGCGTCATTACCGGGTATCCCGGCTCTGTCGCCAGCACGTGGCAGCAGGCGGGCCGGGCAGGCCGCCGTCAGGGCGAGTCGGTCGTCGTCATGGTCGGCAGCTCGACGCCGCTGGATCAGTACGTGATCGCCCACCCGGAGTACTTTTTTGACCGCAGTCCGGAGACGGCGCGGATCAACCCCGACAACCTCATCATTTTGGTCGACCATCTGAAATGCGCGGCGTACGAGCTGCCGTTTCGCGAAGGCGACACGTTTGGCCGTGCGGAAATTACGGAAGTCTTGGAGTTTTTGACCGAGGAGCAAGTGCTGCACTATTCGCGCGGCAAATGGTTCTGGATGAACGATTCATTCCCGGCCCACAACATCAGCCTGCGGTCGGCCTCGCAGGAAAACGTGGTCATCATCGACATCAGCGAGCGGGGCAACGAGCGGGTCATCGGGGAAATGGACCGCTTCAGCTCGATGACGCTGTTGCACGAGGAAGCTATTTACTTGCACCAAGGGACGCAGTACCAGGTCGAGAAGCTCGACTACGAGGAAAAGAAGGCGTACGTCCGGGAAGTGCAGGTCGACTATTACACCGATGCGAACCTCGCCGTCCAGCTCAAGGTGCTGGAGCAGGACCAGACCCGCCGCCACGGGCAGAGCGCTTTCGCCTACGGGGAAGTTTCCGTGCACGCGATGGCGACGATTTTCAAAAAGATCAAGTTCGAGACGCACGAAAACATCGGCTCCGGCCCGATTCATTTGCCAGAGGAGGAGCTGCACACGAACGCGGCCTGGATCGGCTTTTCCGATTCGCTCCTGGAGGAGATCGGCACAGAGGACGTGGAGCGCGGCCTGGTCGGCCTCGCGCATGTGCTCCAGCACGTGGCCCCGCTGTTTGTCATGTGCGACCCGCTGGACCTGCACGTCATTCCCCAGCGCAAGGCCGTCCACTCGCAGGAGCCGACGATTTTCCTGTACGACCGCTATCCGGGCGGCATCGGCCTGTCGGAGCAGGTGTACAAGGAAATGGAGACGATTCTCGCCCAGGCAGAGCGGCTCATCAGCTCCTGCCCGTGCACGTCAGGCTGCCCGTCGTGCGTCGGCGCGACCGACGACGGCAGCAAGGAGCTGGCGATGACCTTGCTGCGCATCGCCCAAGGGGGAAGCGTCCATGTCTCTTAAATCCAAGCTGCAACGGATGAAGGGGCACATGTCGCTGGACGCGGGCAAGGTGGCGAACGAGCCTGCCGCGGCAGGAGAGCAGGCCGAGCAGCCGGCCGGACATTCGGCAGGACAGCCGTCGGAACAGCCCGCGCCTATGCCGTCCGAACCCGAAAAACCGCCCATTCCCTTTGCGGACAGATGGCAGTCCTTGCAGGCGGCCCCCTACTTTTGGGACGACGAGCACGTCATGATCCGCGAGGTGCGCTATCCCGTCAGCCAGCGGCACGGCGCCTACAGCTTTGCCCAGCTGCACGAGGCCATTGCCATCTGGGAGGCGTCCGGCAGGGAGCATCCGCTGTCGGCGGCGGGCAGGAAGGCAGAAGAGTTGCTGTTTTTTGACACGGAGACGACCGGGCTGTCCGGTGGAGCGGGCAACGCTGTTTTCCTGCTGGGCTACAGCCGCCTGGAGGGAGAAGAGGTTGTCGTGCGCCAGCATTTTTTGCCTGCCCCCCATGCGGAAGCGACCTTGTACCAGTCGTTTCTCGCGCAGGCGGAAAAATCGTCGCATCTCGTAACGTTCAACGGAAAGTCGTTCGACTGGCCGCAGGTGCGGACAAGGCATACGCTGGTGCGCGACCAGGTTCCGGCCTTGCCTGTCTTTGGTCACCTGGACCTGTTGCACGGTGCGCGCCGACTGTGGAAGGCCGAACTGGAATCGTGCCGCCTTGGAATCATCGAACAGGAAAAGCTGGACGTTTTCCGCGAGGACGATTTGCCCGGCTACCTCGCGCCTGTGCGCTACTTCGATTTTTTGCACTCGCAGGACCCTGACGTGATCGCAGGGGTGCTGCGGCATAACGAGACAGACGTCCTCTCACTCATTACGCTCTACATCCATATGACCCGGCTGCTGACGGATCAGCCCGACGTGGCCGCCTCCCCGGAGGAACGCTTTGAAATTGCCAGATGGTACGACGCGCTGGGCGACCAGGAAGCAGCGCTGGCAGGCTACCGCTTCGTAGCGGACAGCGGCCATGCCTGGAGCAATCGGGCAAGGCTTGCCATCGGCCACCTGTACAAAAAGCAGAAGGACTGGCGGCAGGCTTTGCATGTCTGGGAGTCGTGCATGGCATCGTCCGGCTATGTCCCCGAAGAGGTTTACATCGAGGCCGCCAAGCTGTGCGAGCACCAGCTCGGCGACGCGGAAAAGGCGCTCCGCTATACGCGGCAAGCCTACGAGCAGTGGAAAAAGCGGGGCACGCTCTTGCGCAACCGTTCCAAGGCCGAGGCGCAGGCGTATCAAAAGCGGATAGTTCGGCTGGAAGCGAAGGTTATGGGTAGTGCCGGGCAGGAGAGTTTGTTGTCCGGGTTTTTCGATTGGGCGGATGAGTAGGGCACGGGAAAAAAGATGGGGCTGTCCAAAAAGTCCCAATATGCCAGAGGCACCAAAATGGCAACATTGGTTTGTCAAGGTTTTTGAAATTCAAAAGGGGCATCTCTAAGTCGATACATCGACTTTTGAGACAGCCCCTTGACCGTTTCGTGCGAAAATCAGGAGTAATGGTACGAGACTTCCAACGTCTGGCTGTCGAGCCGCTTCAAGTCAACGATGGGCAACTCGCAATTTCTTAAAGCAGATTGTTAACCTCTCGGCAAGCTCTTCATAGCAAGTTTTCATATTTGAACACGATATATCGGTGTACCCATAGTCGCATATAGTCGTGAAATAATGTAGCCCCCGGCAATCAGGGCTAGCAAGAAGGGGGGATTTCGGCAACTCAACTTCCACGAAAGTTTTTAAGTAGAATGTGTAGCCTAATTAATGCGTCGCGATACAGCGCGATAGTCGATAATTTAATCGACTAATTTATATACCCATACGGTCCCTTCAACAGATCCTTCAATACTTATACGATATTTAGTAGCCTGCTCAAGATCAGCAAAATAGGCGGTGTCTCTTCCGTCGCTTAAGTCTACGGTGTCAACAACGAACCAATCTCCTGTATCTTCATCGAATTCTTCGACATGAACTTCGTAAGAATCCCACAAGCCTGTTGTAGTTGCGTTGGCTTCAACTTTCAATCCACGTTCTCTATAATCTAACACCAGCGTTTTTTTAATTTGAAAGTAACTACGTACCTCAAAATCAGCTGACCACTGATATATTTCTGACATCATAGGTTTTACGATGCTTTTCGAGGTGGTTGTTTCTTCTTTGTGGTCTTTTCCACCTTTTGCAAGAGCACCGTCAACAGGCATGACAAGGGCAAGTATGGATAGGGTTGTTAAAGT
>NZ_JBYSWV010000038.1:0-45662 GCF_058781555.1 Brevibacillus sp. FW306-2-1A-C05A | reverse complement strand
TGACCTCACTCTCATCCCGCCCCTAAAGGGGGTGCTATCGCACCGTAGCGGGCTTTCTCGTTCGGAAAATCTGTAAAAAACGGACAACTTCACCCGGCTGCGCCCGCGCTCCGCGCACGGCGAAAATTCCGCCCGTCGTCTCGCCGTAGTAGGCGCGAAAGCTTTTGATGACGTGCGACTGGTCGTAGTAGCCGCATTGTACGGCCGCGTCTGCAAAGGAAGCAGCCTGCCCTTTGGCGAGCAGTTGCAGCAAGCTCTGAAACTGGATGATGCGGGACAGCTCCTTCGGCCCGATGCCGAGCGCCTGCTGGAACATCCGGCGCACATTTCGTTCGCTGTAGCACACTTTTTCCGCCAGCGCCGCAACCGACAGATTCCCCTGATGCTCGTACATATGCTGCATGCTGGTCAACAAGAGCGCATTTTGCCGCATCCCGTCGCGGTTCAGGCTCTGCATCAGCAGCCGCTCCGCCCAGGCAATCCGCTGGGCCGTGTCCGCCGCGTCCAGCATTCCTTCCATCGCCCACAGCGCCTCGCTCCCCCAGAGGTCCTCCAGCAAAACGTGCGCAGCGCTGACCTCCGCCACCGGAAAGCGGAAAAAACGGTCGGCCTCCTCCACGAAAAAACGGATGCCGAACATCGCCTGCGGCTCTACCAGCGGCATGAGTTCATAGGCGGTCATCAGTCCGGTGACAAACGCGTCGCGCCCGAACGATCTCGCTCCCAGATCGAAAATGATGTCGACGCAGCCGTCCGGGATGACTCTGTGCAAAAGCGGCGTGCTCTGCCCGTGGCCGTGGAACTGCGAAGTCCAATAGCAGGCCACGTAATTCGCCAGGCTTTTGCTGGGCAAGTATTCGCGATAGCTGTACTGGTCGTCGGAGCCCGTCCCTTGCAAGATCGGCGGCTGGACTGGTTGGTATCGTCTCATCTCGTTCTCCGTTTCCGTTCGCATTTGCTTTTCCTAGAACATATTTTCCCCGCAATTGCCCAACTCCTGCTCACTTTTTTCCATTTTGCTGTATATGTTAGCAAGAATGGAACTTTGATCTTTGCAAAAAGGCGAGGTGTCTAACTTGATCTCCTCCTCCAAATGGAGCCTTCATCAGTTTTTTTCCAAAAGCCCGCACATTCGTCCGTATTTGCCCCCTACAGACTTGTACCAGCCCGCTCTGTTGGAACCTTATCTTGCGAAGTACACGACCGTCTACATCAAGCCGACGCGAACCCACATGGGCAAAGGCATCATGCGCGTCTTGCAAACGGCGGACGGCTACCAGTTTGTAAAAGAGCGTGGCGAGCCTGTCCGGGTTGCCTCGCTGGCGGAGCTGAAGCAGCAGCTTGCCCGCCAGTGTACCGAAAAAAACTACATCATCCAAAAAGGGCTGGATTTGGCTGAGCTGAACGGCCGCCCGTACGACATTCGCGTCATGATGATGCGCAACGGCCTCGGGAAATGGCAATATGCCGGGATGCTGGCAAAAGTAGCCGGAGCTGACAGCGTCATCACGAACGTCGCCCGCGGAGGCGGCTACGCCGTCACAGTCCCTCACGCCTTGTCCAAGTCGCAAGCGGTCGCGCCGGAAAAAATCAAGGAGGTCGTCTCCCGGTTGATCCGCGTCAGCCACCGCGTCTGCGCCCATTTCAACAAATACCGCCACAGCGCGCAAATCGGGGTTGATTTCGCCATCGACAAAGCGGGCCAGCTCTCGATCATCGAGGTCAACTACGACTTCCCTTCTCACGCCCTGTTTGCGAAGCTCAAGGACAAAACATACTTCCGCACCATCAAGCGGCTGCATTTTCAGTACAAAAACCGGGGGAAGCGCAAAAAGAAAAACGTTTGACGAATACGGCAGAAAACGCTGCGGATAGGGCTTTCAGATCGCCTCTGATTCTCTATCTTTTCTTTTTGCGGGTTGCGGGCAAAAAATGAGCAGAATGCTACGATTCTCTCAACAGAAGTTAATCGATTAACTGATACGTTTAACCAAGCGTTGGCAAAATCATCTTCATCGGCCTGTTTTCGGACATGTCCTTCCAGCAAAGCATCCAGAGCGTCCTCGACTGGAATATTCCCGTCGTCTACGCCAATCGCTGCATTCCGTTCGCCGGATTTCCGCTGCTGTACCCGGACTTGGTCAAGGCCAGCCGTCTAGGCACCGAGTATTTGCGCTCCAGCGGAAAGCGGCGGCTCGCCTTCGTCCACAAGCAATTGCCCGACCATCTGCTCCCTTATTTTCTCGACGGGTACCGCCAGGCGACCGGAAGCGCGGAAAAACCGCTGCTGCTGGAAATGGCCGATAGCATGGACCTGGCAAAAGACTGCATCCCGGCCCTGTTGCAACACAACATTGACGGCGTCTTCGTCCTGAACGAGCTGAGTGCCGTCTGTCTGACAAAAGCATTGGTGCAGGCAAACATCCGGATTCCCGAAGACATGGCGGTGCTGAGTCTGGGCAACTCCTTGATGTCGGAAATCTCTACGCCCGAGCTGACTTGCGTGGACTTGCACAACCGCGAGCTCGGGGTCAAAAGCGCCGAGATCATTTTAAGCCAGATTCGCAAAGAAGAGTTCGAACCCGTCACCGTACTGGAGCCGTTCATCGTCGTGCGCAACTCCGCCTGACTTTTTCAAAAGAATAGCCGGCCGTTCGAAAACCTGGCTGCGCCACGGGCTTGGCTCAGCCTTGGTTGCCCTTTCTTGTACACTCTTCATCTGCGCAAAAAAGACTTCGCGTCTTTTGAGCTTTCGTTTCCCCTTTTAGTTAAACGTTTAACTACAACCGTTTTCCTCTGCCGACAAGCTTTCCCACATGTTTTTTTGCTGGTTGAGTTAAACGTTTAACTGAATGTTTTGCTCCATGCTACATACGTTTCGCAAACGCATTTAGTTAAACGATTAACTAACCCTCTCCATTCGATAAGTGCAGAGCTTACTCGCTCTCCTTATATAAATTTTTCCCAAGGAAAGGAAGAACTGAAGCCATGAAGCAAACAGAAACGAACCACCTTGAACAAGTCCGTGCGATTTTCGCTATTTTGCACGGCAAGAAGGAAGCCGACCTGCTATTAAAAAACCTGAATATTCTGGATGTGCATGGAGAAACCGTCTACCACGGCTCCCTGCTCGTTTACGACAAGCGAATCGTCGCGCTCAATCCGGACGAGTCGGTCATCCGGGTCAAAGAAGTGTTTGACGGGCAAGGGCTGTATGCAATCCCCGGCTTGATCGATGCCCACCTGCACTTCGAATCCCAGCTCGCCCACCCGACAGCGCTTGCGGAAGCGATGGTGCCGTGCGGGACTACGACGATTTTTGCCGAATGTCTCGACCTGCTCAGCGAGGCTGGCGAAGACGGGGTACGCGCCGCGCAAAACTTGTTCCGCGACTATGACAAGCTGCCTTACCGCCTGTACGCTTTTGCTCCCCGCAAAAAGACGGCGGCTTGGGTGACCAAGGAAGTGCTGGAGATGGAGCCGGTCATCGGGTTAGGCGAATTTGAGCACTTCACCTACAGCAAAGGCGATGAGGACGATTTCCAGAAAGCGGCCTGGGTGCGGGCAAAAGGCGGCTTCATGAACGGACACTGGGGCCTGACCGCTCTGCCGGACATGGTGCTGAACTACTTGCCTGCGATCGGGGTATCCAACAACCACGACGTCTGGAACGGCGACGACATCGAAAAAAGCATTCGCTACGGTTTCCCGACGCAGATCAAGTTCGGCGTCGGCAGCAGCGAAGTCATCCAGACGCTGTTGCGCTCCATCGTCGACCGCAAGTTCCCGACGGAAAACTTCATGCTCTGCACGGACAATATTTCGATTGAACGCTTGCGGAAGCTGGGCCACATGGATTGGATCATTTCGCTTTGCGCCCAGATGGGCATCAGTCCGATCAAGGCGATAAAATGGCTTCCTACAATACCGCCAAGGCGTATCATATGGACGATCAGATCGGCTCTTTGACACCAGGCCGTTTTGCCGATATCGTTTCGACAGACAGCTTGTCGCAGATCAACCCGCTGTACGTGTTCAAAGACGGCGAACTGATTGCCAAGGACCTGTCCGTCATTCGCCGCTATGCCGATGGCAAGCGCCACGTCGTCAACGGCTTGTTTAAAGGCGTGTACGTCGAGCACGGCGCCGTGGCAACCTCCTGGCCCGCTCCGCTCCCCTACTTTGTCGTCGTCGGACAGGACAGTGCGGAGATGTGCTACTGCGCCAAAGAAGTGGACAAGTATTCGGGAGCGTGCATCGTGACCGACAACCAGACTAACAAAAGCGTACTGCCGCTGGAAATCTACGGCGTGATGGCAAACATGACCGCAAGCGAGCTGACCAAAAGCGCCGACGCGATTGACGTCGCGCTGGAGGAACTGGGCAACCGCAATGAAGGTGAGCCTGTCGTGAACAAGTGAACAAGCTGCTCAGCCTGTTTATTTCCTTGCATCGCTTCCGCTTCATGGAATAGCGGCAGAGTCGACAGATGCTCCGGTTTTTTGCCCGGCGTCCTCTCCCGCTTTTTACGTGAATCCTTTCGTTTAAAAAAGAAAGCGCTTTAAAAGCGCGGGCCGGGCCCCCCATGGAACATCCTCTCCCGCTGCCTGCGCAACTGCTGGGGGAACATCAAAACAGCTTTCGACTGCTCCCTCCTGGTCGCCTCGGCGTGCATCGGCCTGCTGTTCCTGGGCGAAATCATGTTCAAGTCGCCTTTTCGCGCACGGTACAAACCTGGTTAAAAAAACAAAAGCAAGCCGCACCAGTTGGTCGGCTTGCTTTTTCGTTTTGCGTCTTCTGTACGCTCAAGTCTGTGGTTATTCGTGCGCCAACGCCGCTCCGTTTGTATCGAGCATGGAGGTGCAATGCGGGCAGCGGGTCGCCTTGATCGGAATGGTCGTGATGCAATGCGGGCATTCCTTCGTCGTTTCCGGCGCTTTGACCACTTCCTGCTTGCGCTTGAAGCGGTTCAACTGCTTGATGACGATGAAGATAGAAAACGCGATAATCAGAAAATCAATGACAGAATTCAGGAAAAGTCCGTAGTTCAGGGTTGCAGCCCCGCCGTTTTTTGCTTCCGCAAGCGTATTGTAATGAACGCCGTTCAGCGCGATGAACAGATTCGTAAAATCAACTTTGCCCAAAAGCAGACCGATTAACGGCGTAATAATGTCGTTGACCAAAGAAGTCACGATTTTGCCGAAGGCTCCCCCGATGACAACCCCGACGGCCAGATCGAGCACATTTCCTTTTAACGCAAACTCTTTGAACTCTTTCAACATAACGATTCCTCCTTAATTTCCCATGACATGCCGCAAAAAATGCTGCACAAAACGCTCGTGGTCGACCTTCAGGCAAACTTGTACATTCGCAGCCTGGGCAGGACGAGCCCGCCTGTCGCCAATCGTGCGCGCGTCGCTTGCGCCCCCGGAAGTGTCGACTTCGACGTGCATCGGGACGGCCTTCACAAACGTCGGGTCAATCACGACGCCGACCGCCAGCGGATCGTGCAGGCCGCAGCCGCGCACATTGCCTACCGTCGCGTAAGCGTCCATGTACAGCTCGCACATATCGGCAAACACCCGGCTTACAGGCGTGTCACGCGCTCTCCATTCCCGCAGGTGCTCGCGCGTAAGCAGCGTCTGCATCGTCACGTCAAGCCCCACCAGTGTCATCGGGATACCTGACTGCATGACGAAAGCGGCCGCTTCCGGATCGGCGCAGATGTTGGCCTCCGCCACTGGCGTGCGATTGCCCGGCACGGTGACCGCTCCGCCCATCGCGACGACCTGCTCGATGAGCGTGACGATTTCCGGCGCCGCCATGATCGCCCGGGCGAGATTGGTCATGCTTCCGACCATGATGAGCGTAATTTGGCCAGGATTCGCCTTGATTGTGGAGATGAGAAACTGCGTGGCGCTCTCTGGCTGTGCGGCTGTCACGGGCGGCGGCAGGACGACATTGCCCAGACCGTTTTCGCCGTGGAACAGCCGTGCCTTGCCCGTCAGCTCGCGGACGATCGGACGGGCCGCTCCCTGGTAAACAGGGATGTCGGCTGCGCCCAGCAGCTCTAGCATTTGCAGCGTATTTCTCGTCGCTTCCTCGACGGTAATATTGCCAAACGTCGTCGTGATCCCGCATACCTCCAGGGCCGGGGAGTGAATAGCGTAGGAGATCGCCAACGCGTCGTCAATGCCCGTATCCACGTCCAAAATGACTTTTTTCACGATCGTCCATCCCCTTTCTCCGGCAGTTGCTGCAGTCCTGCGAGCACAGCCCCGGCTTTGATGCCTACGCACACGGCCGCGTCTGTGCCCACGCTTGGTTTCGCCCTCAGATCGGCGAGCAGGGCGCCGCGCGACAATTCGCTCTGGCACTCGACCGCAAGCTTCATTTGCTCGACAAAAATGCGCTCAGGGGACTCGGCTGCCATAATCGCTGCCAGCGCGTGAACGGCAGAAGCTGTTTTTTCCGCGGAAAAGAAAGCCTCTGCCTCTGCTGCTGTCACAAGCCCAGCCGCCTTCGCACGCTTTGCCAACTCGTCTATGTACGCCTCCGCCGCCGACAGCGATTCCGTCGCGTCCAACGGAACGAACAGAAGCGGCAGCCGTGCTGCCAGGACGAACGCCGCCGCTTCCGGGTCCGCGTGCAGATTGGCTTCCGCGACCGACGTCACGTCTCCCGGCACGCGAATCGCGCCGCCCCGCACGACCAGCCGTTCAAGCGCTGATGTCCATTCGTGGTTCCTCGCCATTGCCATCGCCACTGTCGTCAAACGCCCCAGCGTCACCAGCGTGTACGGATTGGCCGAATCGTGCCTCAGCTCGGACAAAAATGACACGCCGTCACTGGTCGCAGCAGCCCCTGCCTGCGCGTCTGTTTCTCTGTGAAAAAGCGGCCGACTCGCACCTGCCACTACCGGAATTGTTGCATTTGGCTGCACCAGCTCGATCAGCTTTTGCGCCAGCCTGATGCCGCGCTGCGGCTCTGCGTCGGTAACGACGATGCCGCTCACCTGAACGTTTGCCGATTGCAGCGCATACCAGAGCGCCAACGCTTGATCGAGCCCGCCGCTATAATCAATCAGCAGCCGCTGTTTTTGTGCCATGGCTTCCACTCCCCGCTCTGTCTCTCATTTCTCGTAAAATGTGCTGCCCCTATGCTATCTAAATCGGCTGAAACCGTCAAATGTCAACAAGCATCCGCCATCTCTCCTATTGCAACGAGCTGGAGACTATTTTACACTTAATCTTGGTTTCGACAAAATTCGTCAACATCCACACTTCAGGCTGGCCGAATCGATCGCGTTTCGCCCGTCTTTGAAAAAGGAGCAAGAGACATGCCCTCTGTGGAAAACAACGCAACCGACTTTCTTTCCCTCGCCAAGCAGCAGCTTGTCCACGCTATCATCCAAGCCAAAACAAAACCATATTTGCCCGTGTGGGGAGAGCTTTTTACTTCCTTGCGCGACATTGCCAGAATCGGGCGGCAGAGAGAGGAAAACATTATGCTCTACTTGCTGCAGCCGACTGGCTCCATGTGGTATTTGTACAAGGAAAACCGCTTTCACGCCGATCTGCCCGATCCTGGCATCTCGATCTCGCTGTCGCAGAAGCAGTTGATTGACGCCTTGCTGAAAGGCAGCTTTTCCCCGAAAATCCCGTCTGCGTAAACGGCCGGCCCGCTCTGTTCGCCGAGTGGTTTTTGCTCTGTCTTGCGGCAAACAAAAAAATCCCAAGATCGTTTCCTGGGAAGAGGTAGTACGGAAGTATTCTACATCTACAAACCTACAAGATCTAGCTGTATATTCAGGTAATTGTACCTATTCTATCCATTCAAAAAGCTGTGTGTTTCGTTGCGAGTCTGCTTCTTCTCCTGCTGCCAAATTCCCGCAGATTTACCCGCTTGAAAAAAAGAGGCGGCCCTCCTGCACAGTTTGGGTACCGCCATCCCGAACTTCCCCAAGTTCGTTCATATTGGAATTGTACTATGAAACTCTCTTATCGAAAAGTGTCAGGTTTTGTTTTATAGCGAAATAATGGGAAAAACGGTCGGAAAAGCAGAAAAAAAGCAAATCCCTGCCCCGTTTTCACGAGCAGGGATTCATTCCTACTTGGTATCCTTGCCGATTACGTCAGCAGCTCTCGGCCCAAATACGATGTACAAATAGACGTACTGGCTGACGCTCACTCTGGGAAAGACGAAGGCAACCCCTGTCTTCCCTGCGTACTGCCTGACCACAAACCGCAATTTGCCCGCTTTCAACCTTTTCAGGATGCGTGTCGCTTCTCGCCACGGTACGGAAAACTGGACGTTTTTTTCCATCAGCACCAACACCTCACCGCAGCTAGTATGCCCCGATTGGAAAAATTACACACTCATTCGTAGCGAAGCGCGTCGATCGGCTTCAGTTGGGCTGCCTTGCGCGCCGGGTAGACGCCAAAGATCACGCCAACCAAAGACGAGGTCAAAAACGCGTACAAAATCGGCGTCAGGCTGATCGAGGTCGCAAGCGAGCCGAGCTTGCTGATGAGGAGCGCGGCCCCTACCCCGATGGCAATTCCCAAAATGCCGCCAATCAGGCTGAGCGTAACCGCCTCGATCAAAAACTGGCGCAAAATATCCCGGCGCTTGGCCCCGATCGCCTTGCGAATCCCGATTTCGCGCGTGCGCTCTGTCACGGACACGAGCATGATGTTCATCACCCCGATCCCCCCGACGATCAGCGAGATCGCCGCAATGCCGGACAAGAGTGCCGTCATCGAGCTGGACACTTCCTGCGCCGTGCTGAGAATATCCGATTGGGACGTAATGCGAAAATCGTCTGCCGCTTGCGGCCGCAGGTTGTGCTGGGCACGCAGCGTCTGGCGAATGTCCTGCTGCGCCGCGTCCATCGTGTCGGAGGACGCAGCCGAGACGTAGATCGTGCCGACGTTTTTGCCGCCTGTCAGACGGCTCATCGCGGTCGTAATCGGAATGAGAATCCTGTCGTCGTTGTTCGTCATGCCGGAGCTGCCCTGGCTTTTCAGCACGCCGATGATCGTAAACGGCACGCGATTGATCTGCACCGTCTGCCCCACCGGGTTCGTCGTCGTGTCCTTGAACAAGTTGCTGACGACCTCCGTCCCTACGACGGCGACGTTAAACTGCCGCGTCACCTCGAAGTTCGTGAAAAACCGGCCTTGTGCCACCTCTGCATTGCGCACGCGCAAAAAATCGGCGGTTGTCCCCTCCAGCATGCTGGAATAGTTGTTGCTGCCCCAGACGATCTGGGCACGGCCGTTGACGCTCGGGGCGACGCCCGCGACCGATTCCTTTTCTGCGATCGCTTCTGCGTCGGCCAGCGTCAACGTATTCAGCGACCCGGCTCCCAGGCTGACCCGGCCTTGCGTCGCTTGTCCTGGCGAGACGATCAGCAGGTTGCTGCCCAGGCCGTTGATCTGCGAGGCGACAGAGGAAGACGTGCCTTCCCCGATGGCGACCATCGCAATGACGGCCGCGACCCCGATGATAATCCCCAGCATCGTGAGCACGGAGCGCAAGCCGTTTGCCCGGATGCTGCGAAACGAAATGCGTACACACTCGATCAAGCTCATGTTCTCACTTCCTCTGCCCACGCTCTTCTGCGCTCTTTTACCACTTCATTGGCGATGATCTGGCCGTCGCGAAAACGGACAATCCGCTTGGCATACTCGGCAATATCCGGCTCATGCGTGACGAGGATGACGGTTTTGCCTTCGTCGTTAAGCCGCTGGAAAATGCCCATGATCTCTTCGCTCGTCCTGGTATCCAGGGCGCCAGTCGGCTCGTCCGCCAGCAAAATGACCGGATCGTTGACCAGCGCCCGGGCAATTGATACCCGCTGCTGCTGGCCGCCCGACAGCTCGTTCGGCTTGTTGTTCAACCGCTCGGCCAGCCCCACGCTGGTCAGCGCCCTGATCGCTCTCTCCCTGCGCTCTTTGGCGGGCGTGCCGCCGTACAACAGCGGCAGCTCCACGTTTTCCACCGCTGTCGTGCGCGGGAGCAGATTGAAGTTTTGAAAAACAAAGCCGATTTTCTGGTTGCGAATCTCCGCCAGCTCGTCATCGTGCGCCTCGGAAACAGGGTGGCCGTCCAAGTAAAACTCTCCCGCCGTCGGCTTGTCGAGGCAGCCGATCACGTTCATCATCGACGATTTGCCCGAGCCGGACGGCCCCATGATCGCCACGAAGTCGCCCTCTTCAATCGTCAGGCTGACGCCGCGCAAGGCCAAAATTTCCTGGTCGCCGATCTGATACTGCTTTTTCAGCCCTTCAATTTGTATGACTGGTCTCATCTTCTCATCGTCCCCTCATCTGGACGACGCCTCCGCCACCTGGGAAGCCGCCAAGGCCGGGCATTCCGCCTCCCATTCGGGCACCGTTCTGATTGGACGTCGACGAGCTTGTGCTTGTGCTGATCGGAACGACGACTCTGTCCCCTTCCTTCAAACCTTCCAGCACTTCTACGCGATCCGCCGCAAAAAATCCGATCTTGATCGGCACGAACTGGTACGGCATGGAAGCCATTCTGCCTTCTCTTGCGCTTGTGCGCTCGCCCGTCTGCCCCGCTTGCCGCTCTGCTCCCGCCTCCGGCTTGGCCTCGGACTTCCCGGCTGCAGATTGTTCGGTCGCACCGCTCTCGGCTCCGGCGCTGTTTCCGCTTCCGGACATCAGGTAGACGCCGTCCTTGCCGTTTTGCGTCTGCAAAGCATAGGCCGGTACGTACAGCACATCCTTGTGCGTTCCCAACTCGATCGTGACGTTCATCGTCATCCCGATTTTCAGCTTGCTGTCCTTGTTGGTGACGGAGAGCAGCACATCATAGCTCGTGACACCGGAGTCTGTCTTCGCCTCCGGGTAAATCAGCTTGACTTTTCCCGTAAAAGTTTCATCCGGATACGAGCTGGTCGTAAACGACACGGGCAAGCCTTCTTTTACTTTTCCGATGTCGCTCTGGCTGATCTGGGCCAGCACCTCTAGCTCGCCGGAGTTGGAATTATCCATAATAATAAAATCATTGCCTGGAATTTCGCCGACATTGCCGTTCAACTGGACGATCACGCCGTCCATCGGCGCCCGCAGCGTCACGGCGTTCAATGCCTTTTGCGCTTTTTGCAGTTCGGCCTTCGCTTGCTCGACCGCAGCCTTCGCCGCGAGAATCGTCGCCGAATCCGGCCCTTCCTGCGCTTCTTTCAACGCCTCCTGTGCCGTCTGATAGGAAGCGAGTGCCTGCTCGACCTTTACGCCAGACTGCGAGCTTGTCTGCCCCGCCGTCAGCACAGCCGAATTGTAATCCCGCTTCGCCTGCTCCAAAGCGTCTTGCGCATTGTCGTACTCGGTCTGCGAGATCGCGCCCGCCTCAAACAGTTTCTTTTGCGAATCAAACGTCTTCTGGGCGTTGTCGAGATTCGCCTTCGCCTTGGCTACGTCGTTCGTCGCCTTTTGCCCGTCGATATTTTGCTTCGCCAGCTCCAGCTCGTTTTTCGCCTGGGTGACAGCCGCCTGCAGGGAGCTGATTTCCGCCGCGCTCTTGCGCTTTTGCGCATCCTCCAGCTTCGCTTGTGCCGATAAAAGGTTCGCCTGGGCGTTGGTCACCTGGATTTTGGCGACGGAATCATCCATCGTAGCCAGTACCTGGCCAGCCTTTACATGGTCGCCGATTTTGACCTGGATCGTCGAGATGGCATCTTTGGCGTCCTCTGCGTCTGAAAACGAGAGCGAGGACCGCTTGGAAGCCTGCACAGTCCCGGACGCCAGCACGGTTTCCGAAACATCGCCCCTTTTCACCGTGACGACCTGATACGCCGCCTGTGCCCGTTCCGGGGTCAAAAGCGTCCGGTAGCCGAACACGCCCCCTCCTGCGATCACCGCGACAGCCAGTCCGACGATGATCCATTTTTTCTTGCTATTTCGCGCCCCCGAAAACAACGTCCGCTTTTTCTCCGATTGCGTCACACCAAATCCTCCTGCCATTTGCGTAATGACTGGGAAGCTGCTTGTCTTCCCTGTTGCGATCAATATACGGAACGAATGCGTCAGGGAAAAGTCAGATGGAAGGGAGTGGTGTGAAATGTCGTCACGGCTGGTTCCGCAGCTTTTTCACTTCATGTTCGGTCATGTTCGATAGAGGGCAACTGTACGAAAAATCGACCAGCCAATTGGTCTGGTCGATTGCGTACAATTCGTGGCTAGGCGCGCAAAAGCAACGTAAACGTACTCCCTGCCCTGCTGCTTTCGGACAGCAGCAGCTTGCCCCCCAGCGCCTGCGCGATCATTTTGCTGAACGACAGGCCAAGGCCGAGCCCGCGGACGAGATGCTTCTTTTCCTCGCCCCGGTAAAAGCGCTCGAAAATAAGCGGCTGCTCCGCTTCCGGGATGCCCGAGCCTGTATCTTTGACATCAATGCGAATTTCATCGCCCGTGCGAGACAGGGACACGACGATCTTTCCGGCCGAGTCCATCGCCTGCGCGGCGTTGTTTAACAGGTTGTACAAAATTTGCTGCACGCGCAGCGGATCGGTGCTCGCGATGATCGGCTCCTCCGGCTTGACGATGGACAGCTCAATCTGCTCTACCTCCTGCACGATCTGCCACTGATGGGTAATTTCCTGCACCAGCTCGTACATGTTTTGCTGTTCGCGGCGAATGCGGATGTCGCCGACGGCAAAAGAGTTGAAGTCGAGCAAGTCCTCGACCATTTTTTGCAGGCGGACTGTCTCCTTCGAGCAAATCTCCAAAAACTCTTTGGCCTCCTCGCCGCCGACGATGTCGTCCTTGACCGCCTGTACCAGCCCGCTGATCGACGTGACGGGCGTTTTCAGCTCATGCGTCACTCCGGCCAACAGCTCGGTGCGCATCAGCTCCAGTTGCCGCAGGCGATCCGCCATTTCCTTGAACGAGTGGATCAGCTCGTAAATCTCATCCTCGCGCCTGTCTTTTTCCAGATGAATGTCGTAATTGCCCATGACGATCTGCTTGGCCGCGTCTGCCACTTCCTTGATCGGCGTCGACAGCTTTTTCGTCAGCAAGTAGATGACCAGCCAGCCCAGCAGGCCAAGGCTTATCAGCATCGTGAACAAAAGCTGAAACTCCGTCGTGCTGCGGGTCAAATCCTGCATGGGCGTAAACAGCATGACCCAGCCCACCGTTTGCTGGTTGACCTGGATGCTTTTTTTCACAAACAGCAGCTTTTCTCCCCGGTCCAGCTCTACCTGCGACATGCTCTCATCCGTTGCCACCAGATCACGGGCCATCCGCCTCAACTCGGAGCTGAACGGCCCCGGCCCGCCAAACACCGCGCGATGATCGGCATCCAAAATGACCATGAACGGCTTGTAATTGACGCGCAGCGACTCCTGGCGGCTGTCGAGCAGGCGGAACAGGAAAGGTGCCGTGATGACCCGCCCGTTGGCGTCAACCACCCGATCCGACACCTCGGCTGCCATCAGCCGCATGAAGTCCAGCCGTTTTTGCTTTTCGCTGTAGTTGATCCAGTAGCTGGACGCGATGCCGATGACCAACAGGCCGATGCAGAGCGTGATTAAATACCGCGTCGTCCAATAGCGAAACAGGGAGATGCGCTTTTTCTCACTCATAGACGCAAAGCTTGTAACCCAAGCCACGGTACGTGCGGATTTCCCCTTCGGACGCTGGCCAGTTTTCCAGCGATCGGCGGATGCGCTTGATCGCCAGGTCTACGGCGCGGTCGCTGCCCTCGTAGTCCATGCCCCACACTTGCTCGATCAGTTGCTCCCGCGTAAACGTCTGATTTTTGTACTGGGCGAGAAACAAAAACAGCGACAAGTCTTTTGGCGTAAACGCCAGCTCTACGCCGTGCAGCGTAACCGTGTACGCCTTGAAGTCGATTTTCAGGCTGCCGAACTGCTTGACCTGATCTCCCTCGATAATTTGCTTGGAGCGGCGCAGCACCGCCTTGACACGGGCCACGACTTCGTCGGCAATAAACGGCTTGGTGATGTAGTCATCCGCTCCCTGATTCAGCCCTGTAAGCTTGTTGTCGATATGCCCGAGCGCCGTCAGCATGATGACGGGGCAAGAGCTTTTCGACCGTATGTATTCTAAAATGCTCCACCCGCTCCGGCCCGGCAGCATGACGTCGAGCAGCACCAGGGCAGGATTGAACGAATCGAACTTGCGCTGGGCCTCGTCCCCGTTAAACGCCTGTTCGACGCAGAACTGATGTTTTTCCAGGTACGCCTTCAGCACCCGAGAGATGGGCAGCTCGTCTTCCACGATCAGGATGTTTGTCATTCCAGTTTCTCTCCCCTCGAAAACGGACAGGTCTTCCCCCTTTAGCGTAGGACATGAATATGTCAGGCAAATGTCTGGAACATGAGCTTGCGCATCAGTAAAATGAAGGAAGCCGTAGCAAACAAGGAGGTTTTACTCATGAAGCGTTTGACACCGGAAGAAAAAAACGGTCTGTACAAGGCTATCAGCAATCGTCGCGATATACGCACGTTTCGCCCTGATCCAATCCCGCCGGAAAAAATTGCCATGATTTTGGCCGCTGCCCATCACGCCCCTTCCGTCGGATTCATGCAGCCGTGGAATTTTATTCTCGTAGAGGACGAGCCGACCAAGCAGGAGTTGGCAGACTGTGCGGACAAAGAACGGCGCGCGCTCGCCATCCACTACGAGGGAACAGGGCGCGAATCGGCTTTTCTGGCGCTGAAAATCCAGGGCATCAAGGAAGCGCCGCTCACCATCTGCGTCACCTGCGACCCGACGCGGGGCGGCGATCACGTGCTTGGGCGCAATTCGATTCCCGAGACAGATATCATGTCGGTAAGCTGTGCCATTCAAAACATGTGGCTCGCGGCATATGCGGAAGATTTGGCGATGGGCTGGGTCAGCTTTTACAAAAAGGCGGACGTCCGCCGCATCTTGAACATCCCGCCGCACATCGACCCTGTCGCGTTGTTGTCCATCGGCTATACCGATCATTACCCGGATCGGCCGCTTTTGGAGCTGCACCAATGGGCAAAGCGGGAAGACTTGCAGCAGTTGATCTATCGCGGCCGCTGGGGAAACACCCCGTCCGGCAAACAAAATGGACTGCCCGATGAACAGGCAGTCCCAAGGAAATAGAGAGGGTAGTACGTGAATCGCGGTATGTTCCTGACGGCCGCAAACCGCGTGAAAGTTTCAGTTTCAAGCCGACTTGCGCACATGGAACTAGGAAGTTGGGAAATATCGCCCTGAGCCTGGTTGCGCCCGTCGGCTTTTTCTGGTTCGATCTCTACAAAAGCGGCAAGCCCGCAAGCCCCAATGTACTATTTCTGCGGGCGCACCCGGTTCGTCGGGATCGCGGCGAGCGGATCGTCCGGCCAGTAATGCTTCGGGTAGCGGCCTTTCAAGTCTTTTTTCACTTCGAAGTACGCCTGCTGCCAAAAGCTGGCCAAGTCTCGCGTCACCTGCACCGGACGCTGCGCCGGGGAAAGCAGATGCAGCGTCAGCGGCACCTTGCCCCGGCCGATGCGCGGCGTATCCTGCCAGCCGAACAGCTCCTGCAACCTGACGAACAGGCAAGGCGCGGCAGGGTCGCTGTAGTCGACGGCGATTTTCGAGCCGCTCGGAACGGTGATATGCGTAGGCGCGTACTCATCCAACTGCTGCCGTTCCTCCCAACTCAGCATCCCTTCCAGCACCATAGACATGGACAGTTGCTGCAACTCGTCTTTTTTGCGCATGCCGTACACATGCGGCGCGAGCCATTCCTCCAGCGTGTCGAGCAAGGCTTCGTCATCTGCCCGCGGCCAGCCCGGCACAATCCCGCTCATGAACTGCAGCCGCTCCCTGAGCTGGCGGGCGTGACGGCTCCACGGCAACAGCTCCAGCCCTTCCGTCCGGATGCCCGCAAGCAGAGCTTGCAACACCTCATCGGCTTCCGCTTCTGCCGCCACCTCCTGCAAGACGAATGCCCCGAGCTTTTTCCGCGTACGCGCGCGCACGGCCTGAGCGGAACGGTCCCACCAGACAGACGTCTCCTCTGTGATCTGCCCGGACCAGTCGCGGTACAGGTCGCTTTCCTCCACCGCTGCCGCGAGCATGATCCGGCTGTCCGCCCCCTGGTCGTCGAGAAGCGGAGCTACCACGTACGGCGCAAAAGCCAGAGGCTGCTCAACGGCAAACGTCGCGCCGCGGCCATTTCGCAGCAAGTAGCGTCCATCTCCCCTGCGCTGGGCGATCCTGTCCGGGTAGGCAAAGGCGAGCAGCCTGCCCGTCTGGCTGACGTCGGCCACGTTTTCAGCCGTGCTGGCGCTTCCCCACTGCCGCTTGAGCTGCGCAGCTTCGCTCCACAGCCGCCGACACAGCGCTTCATCAGCCTGCCCTTCCGCAAAAGCGCGTGCCCCGCCTTGTTTTCCCGCGACGAGCCGCAACAGCTCCACCCGCGAGCTGATATCCGCATCGGCAAAAGCCGCTCGGCCCCGGGCGATATCCCGCTCCTCGAGCAGCACAGCCAGCTCGCACGCAAGCGCTCCGAGTCCGAGCTCGCCCGCTTTTTGAATCATGTGTCCAAGCCTTGGGTGCAGGCCCATCCCGGCCAGCACCCGGCCGTGCGCGGTAATCTGGCCGTGCCCGTCCAACGCCCCTAACTGCTGGAGCAGCTCCCTGGCCTGGGCCAGCGAAGCTTTTGGCGGAACATCGAGCCATTGCAGCTCATGCACGTCATTCACGCCCCAAGCTGCCAGCTCCAAAGCGAGCGGGGCGAGGTCTGCCTCCGTCATTTCCGGTGGCTCGTGCGCTACGAGCATCCGGTCCTCCTGCTCCGTCCACAGCCGATAGCAGACACCCGCGTCCAGCCTGCCCGCTCTCCCCCTGCGCTGGTCGGCTGCCGCCCGCGATACCCGGACCGTCTCCAGCCTCGTCATCCCGGTGCGCGAAGAAAAGCGCGGCAGCCTTTTCCAACCGCTGTCGATCACGATTCGCACGCCCTCGACAGTCAGGCTCGTCTCCGCAATCGAAGTGGCGAGCACCACTTTTCGCTCGCCTGCTTGGCCCGGCTGAATCGCCGCATCTTGCTCGTGCTGCGCAAGCGCCCCGTACAGCGGGTAGACGCGCACGTTTGCAGCAAGCTCGCTTTTAGCCAGCAAAGCTTGCGTCGTGCGAATTTCTTTGGCTCCCGGCAAAAACGCGAGCACATCCCCTGCCTCCTCCGCCAATGCCGACAAAACGATGCGGGTGACTGCCTCCTCGACCGCGCCAGTCCACGGCTTTGGCAAAAAGCGCGTCTCGACCGGAAAAGCTCTGCCTGCGCTCACGATGACGGGAGCATCCCCCAGCAGGCGGGAAACAGGCTCTGCCGCAAGCGTGGCCGACATGACCAAAATCCGCAAGTCTTCGCGAAACAGGCTTTGCGCCTGCAAGCTGAGCGCCAGTCCCAAATCCGCATGCAGGCTCCGCTCGTGAAACTCGTCGAAAATGATCAGGCCGACGTCTGCAAGCTCGGGATCGTCTTGTAGCATCCGCGTCAATATTCCTTCGGTTATCACTTCGATTCGCGTACGCGGGCCGACTCGCGTATCGTGCTTGACCCGATACCCTACCGTCTCTCCCACTTGCTCGCCAAGCTGCCGCGCCATGTAGCCCGCCGCCGCTCGCGCTGCCAGCCGCCGCGGCTCCAGCATGAGAATGCGCTTTTTGGCGAGCCAGTCCTGCTCGAGAAAAACGAGCGGCACCCTGGTCGTTTTCCCTGCCCCGGGAGCGGCGACCAGCACGGCGTTGTTGCTTGCCGCAAGCGCTCCGGTCAACTCCGGCAGCACCGCATCAATAGGCATTGCCTTCATCTTTTCACCTCTTGTCCGTATCCATCTGTAACCATCATACACGATCAGTGGGCGAGGAAAAGAAATTGAGAAATGACTGAATAATCATTCAATAGTATAATGAGAATATGTTCATTTGGCAGATAGAAAAGTCCGAATTAGAAAATGGAGGTGTCACCGTGGTAGAAGTCCATCAGCACGAAGATGTCCTGTGCCTGGAGGGGATTGTACAAAGAGCGGGCCGCGAGTGGGGAATCCAGGTGTATGTCGTAGACGGCATGATGGTCGATACCGGGCCGCAAACACTCGCAGCCGGCCTGACCGACCGCTTTTCAGCCGCTTCCTTCGACGCTGTCGTCCTGACGCACAGCCATGAAGATCACAGCGGAAACGCAGCCTGGCTTGCCAACAGCAAAAACGTCCCCATCTACGTCCACGAAAAAGGGGTGGAGCTATGCTCCAGACCCGCCGACTATCCGCTGTACCGCCAGCTTGTCTGGGGAATGCGCGAGCCTTTTGCCGCCCGGCCGCTCGCTGAAACGTTTCACTCCCGCACCATCGACTGGGAGGTCATCTACACTCCCGGACATGCGCACGACCACGTCGCCCTGTTCGACAAGCAAACAGGCCGCCTGTTTTCCGGCGACCTTTTTCTCGGAACGAAGACAAAAGTAATTTTGCGCGACGAGTCCATTCCGCTGTTGATCGATTCGATTCGCCACGTCCTGACCCGCGATTTTCGCGCTATGTACTGCGCTCATGCGGGCTACATCGCCAAAGGGAAAGATTTGCTTGCGCGCAAGCTGGACGATTTGCTCCAGCTACAAGGGGAAATCTTGCATTTGCACGGGCAAGGGCTGACTGTGGCGGAAATCAACGCACTGCTTTTCGCCAAGCCGTCGCCGATCATCGCCGTGTCCGAGGGCGAATTTGACTCGGTGTACATCGTCACTTCTGTGCTCGCAGGGCATCCCCAAACGGAATCGAAGTCAATCGTCTAGCCCTGGCCAAGCTGCCTGGACAACTGGCCGAGATGGTGCTCCATATGCGCGACGTAATCCTCCATCAGCCAGCGCAGACTGACCGTCGTGCCGTCGGCCAATATACAGGCATGCTCGCAAGCGGCGGGCGGCATCGCGGCCATGACCGCGACCACCGAGCGGTTCAGGCTGCTCCATAGCTGCACGATCTCGTCGGCAGGCCGCGCCTGGTACGCTTGCGCTTTTACCCATTCGTCCTGCTGGTACGGGATCAGCGCATACGGCTGCTCGGTCTGCGCGCGGACGAAGCGGGCGAGGTTGTTGATCGCCGAGTCGCACAAATGGCCGAGTATTTCTTTGGCGGACCATTTGCCCGGAGCCGGACGCCTTGCCGTTTCATCCTCTCCCCTGTCCCGAAACATGTCCGGAACTTCTGCCAGATGCTTTTGCATGCGGGCGATTTGATGCTTCATACAGCCACCTCCTGTTCTTTCTCTTCACCGTATCAGGTTCAGCCAATTCATTCCAATAGAATGATTCGATGCCTCCCATCAGCGCGAGGAATGGGAGGGAGGCAGCACCGCAAGCAACAGCAGCAGGTGGGCAGACTTTTCGCAGCAAATCTTTTACAATAAAAAGAAAACGAGCTTGTCAGGGAAAGGACGAAACCGCTCATGGCAATCAAAAAAATCGAGCACGTCGGGCTGATGGTCAAAGATTTGGAGGCGTCCATCGCCTTTTACACGAAAGTGATCGGCATGGAGCTGAAAGGGACGCTCGTGCATTCCAATCAGATTATTACGCTCGCTTTTCTCGGGTTTCCGGGCAGCACAGAGACGGAGCTGGAGCTGATTCACGGCTACAACGACGCGCTGCCGGAGGAAGGCAAGGTGCACCATCTGGCGTTTGCGGTGAATAACCTCGAAGCCGAGATCGAGCGGCTGCAGCAGCTTGACGTCTCCTTCATCGACGAAGCGATCACGACGCTGCCCAACGGCTCCCGCTACATGTTTTTCCGCGGGCCGGACGGCGAATGGCTGGAGCTGTTTGAAAGCACGCGCTAAATCAAAAACGAAGACCATCCGGCTCATTCGCGGCCCGGATGGTCTTCGCTTTTGTCGTTACTGGTTCCCTACGTTGATAAACGGAGTCGCGCCGCCTGTGACGTTCGGCAACTTGCCGTCCCATTTGCGGATCGCTTCCAGTTGCGCTTCGATCTGTCTGAGCTGAATCAGCTCCGGCGTGACTTCCTGCTTTTGCAGGCGCAACGCTTCGGCCTGTGCCTGCGCGCGCGTAATCTCCTGCTCCTTTTCGATCTTGATCCGCTCCAGGTCGAGCTTCGACTTGAGCGCCTGCTGCTCCGCTACCTGCTTCGACTCGATCGCGCGGTTAAATTCGTCGCTGAACGTAAACTCGCGAATGTTGATCTCATCGAGAATGATGTTGTAGGCAGACAGCTTTTGTCGCAGCGCTTCCTTGACTTTGTTGCTCACCTCGGAGCGCTTGGAGATCAATTCTTCTGCCGTGTACTGCGCAGTGACGGCTTTCAGCGCTTCGGCGATAGCCGGGTCGACAATGCGGCTGTTGTACTCCAGCCCCACCTGCTGGTACAGCTTGTTGACGTTTTCGCTGTCCAGATGGTGGTTGACCGCGATGGTCGTCGAGACGGTTTGCAGGTCACGCGAAGCGGACGTTTGGCTCGACTCCGATTTTTGTACCCGTACCTCCATCGGAATGACGGTTTGGATAAAAGGAATTTTAAAGTGCATGCCTTCCTGCAAAACTTTTGGCTGTACCGCGCCCAATTGCAGCACGACACCGCTATGCCCCGCTGATATGATCGTAAACGATTGGGTCCCGAGCAAGACCAAAACGGCTAGTACGAGAATGGTTGCGAGCAGCTTTCCTCCAGCTTGGAACGGATTCATCTTCACTACGTTGTTGTCGTTCATGTTCCGCCTCCCCTTTTTTTATCTGTTCGTTTATACATACGGGTCAGCAGCCCACAAGTTTCAACAACTTTCTGTCTTTACTGCCGCAAGCAACACGTTGCCCATCCGCTCGGCCTCGATTTTGCACAGTTCAAACTCTACCTCGCCGGATACGTGGGAAATCAGTTGAATGACTTCCTCGCAGCCGTGGCTGCAGATGAGGAACTGCTCCCACTTCACTTCGGCGCGCGGCACTTTTCTGGCCGAAAAGCCGCTTTGAAAACCACCAATGGTCATGTCGATCCTCTCCTAGCTAAAAAACAGATCAAAAATGTTGCGAGCAGCAGAAGTGTCCCGCAATCATCCCCACTCCTTTCGTCTCTTGACGAGCCAAAAACTGAACAGAAGGACATGGCCGTACAACAGAGCCGCGCCTCCGCCTAACAGCAGCAACCCGCCAGACGCAAAAGCATTGCTCAAAGAGCGCCCGTTCGATACGACTACGACGAACAGCCCCATCACGAAGCAGCCTGCCAACGCATAGGCAAAAAAGCGAAATAGATACACAGCCAGCGGATGCTTCCAACCCGTTTTGCGTTCGGCGAACTCGATCAGATAGGCAAACGGAATCCCGCCAAGCAAATAGACGGGGAGGGCATAAATGAGATAAATCGCGACAAGCGAGCCGTACGACCAATGGTAGACACCCTCTTCCCGCTCACCTGCTGGCGTGTAGTTCGACCAGGCGAGCACCAGGCAAAAAATGAGCGCAGACGCGAGCGCGACCAGCACTTTTCGAAGCATGGGCGATCACTCTCCTTCCCGGTTCTATCATACCATTTTGGATTTGAGAAAACCTGGAAACGGTTAAAAAACTACTACTCGGCCGTAACGCTTGTGCTCCTGTTCGCATCCGTGCTATCGACGGTCTGCCTTGCCCAAAACTACACCGAGAGTCTCATCCCTGCAGCAAATGACGGAATCGCCATCTCCAATTCGCTCGCTTACTGGATTATCGGCGAGGATCGCTGGTCGCGCGAGCTGTTTAAAAGCTACTTCGATGGCTCCGTGTACGTTTCCTTGCTGCTGTTGCTGCTCTACCTCGGCTGCGTCATCCAGGAAAAAAGACACGCCCAGAAGTAGCCAGCCTCTGTGCGTATTGCCGTGACGTGAAAAATCCCCTCCGGTATACAGGGTGGAGTCCAAGCTGCTTTGGACTCTTTTTTCCTGTCTGCCGTGAGGGGATCGCGCCGGAACATGCTGCGAACCTGGCTGATTTTGCACTCCACAGCCCCGTTTCCGTTCCATCTCAGAAAAGAAAGGCGCCCCCGCTGCCTCTGTAGCCGCTGTTAAGGGGCAACCACGCTGCGCTCCCCCGCTTCATTTCAGCTTCGCCACCGTCCACTTTTTCTCGGCGGACGGCGCAGACGAATTGGCGAGGACTTTGGACAGGCGCAGGGCGAAGACGAAGGCGACGGCCATGAATCCGGCGATCATCGCGACGACACCGCCCCAACCGAGCGACGACCAGAACAGGCCGCCCATCGTCCCGCCGATGCTGGAACCGGCGTAATAAAAGAACAGGTAGAGCGACGATGCTTGCGCCTTATCATGGGTCGCCCGCCGCCCGACCCAGCCGCTCGCAATCGAATGGCTTCCGAAAAAGCCGAAGGTCAGGACGGGCAAGCCCGCGATGATGACCGCCAAATGACTGTCGAGCGTCAGGCACGCGCCGAGCAGCGTCAGCAGCAAGGAGACGAGCAGCATTTTCAGCCTGCCGAACTTGTCTGCGAGCTTCGCCATCCAGACGGAGGCGAACATCCCGACGAGAAACACGATGAAAATCCAGCCGACGAGCGTTTGACTGAGCGAATAAGGCGCTGCGGTCAAGACGTACCCGATGTAATTGTAGAGCGCCACATTGCTGCCGAGACTCAAAAACCCGATGCCGAACAGGCAGAAAAGAGCCGGGTCCCGCAAGTGGCTGAGCATGGAAGCCGCCAGCTTGCGCACCTCGGGAGCGCGCGCGTGAAAGTTTTGCGAAGCAGGCAGGCTGAACCAGAAAATCAGCGTGGCGACGAGGCTCATCAGGCTGATCGCGCCCATCGCCATGTGCCAGTTGAACAGGTCGGTCAGTATGCCGGAGAGAATCCGCCCGCACACCGCCCCCAGCGAGTTGCCGCTGATGTACAGCCCCATGGCGACTCCCAGACTTTTCGGCTCCATTTCTTCGCCCAAATAAGCCATGGCAATAGACGGAAGGCCGCCTAGCGAGATTCCCTGGATGATGCGAAAAAGAAGAAGAGATTCGTATGAAGGGCTGCATGCCGTCAGGATCGACAGGAGGGAGGCGGCCAGCATCGAGCTAATCATTACCGGCTTGCGTCCCCACACCTCTGAGATCGTCCCGAACACGAGCATGCTGACGGACAGCGAGATCGTCGTCAACGAGAGCGACAAGCTCGCCATCGTCGGCGAAACGTGAAACTCTTTTGTAAATTCAGGCATCAACGGCTGCGTGCTGTACAAAATCGCAAACGTGTTGAAGCCCGCCGCAAAAAAAGCCAGATTGGTCTTGCGAAAAGCGGTTGTGCCTTGCTTGATGTATCCCATGGTGGTGAAACCTCCCCGCGTTTCAACCCGTTTTTCTGTTATACTATCATTGACAATTCATAATGTATAATTTATTGTAATCATAATTTTCATGCACGATAGTAATGAATCGGACACACGCGCTTTGTCGCGCAGGGAGGTCACCCGAATGGAATGGCAACAACTCGAATATTTTCAGACGCTCGCCCGGATGCAGCACGTCACCCGTGCGGCGGAAGCGATGTCGCTCTCCCAGCCCGCGCTCAGCCGCTCAATCGCGCGGCTGGAGGAAGAGCTGGGCGTCCCGCTCTTTGAACGGCAAGGGCGGACGATCATGCTGAACCGTTACGGCCAGCTTTTTTTGAAGCGCGTCAACCGCATCCTCAAAGAATTTGAGGACGGAAAACAGGAGCTGCGCGATCTCGTCCACCCCGACCGCGGCGAGGTTGCCCTCGGCTTTTTGCACACGCTCGGCACCAGCCTGATTCCCGACCTCATCGGCGCGTTTCGCGCCAAGTCGCCCTCCATCGGCTTCACGATGATCCAAAACCACAGCTACTCGCTCCTCGAGCATCTCGACGCAGGCGAGCTGGACCTGTGCCTTCTCGCCGAGCCGACGGAAACCAAGCTGCCGATCCAGTGGACGCCGCTCTGGAGCGAGGAGCTGTTTGCCATCGTGCCGATCGGGCATCCACTGGCCGGACGGGAGAGCATCCTGCTTTCGGAAATTGCCGAGGAATCGTTTATTTTTTTGAAAAAGGGCTACGCGCTGCGGCGCACGACCGACCAGCTTTTTGAGCAACTCGGCGTCACCCCCCGCGTGACTTTTGAGGGCGAGGAGGCGGCCACCGTCGCGGGGCTGGTCGCAGCCGGACTGGGCGTGTCCCTGCTCCCCGATTTGCGCGGCATCGACCAAAGCAAAATCGCGCAAATCCGCATCCGCACCCCCAAGTGCCAGCGCGTAATCGGCATGGCGCTGGTCAAAGGCGGGTATTTGTCTCCGGCTGCGCTTCGCTTTAAGGAGTTTATTTTGGATTACTTCGGCAAGTGACAGCAAAAAGACCCTTGGGCGATTGTCCCGGGTCTTTTTGTCGTTCTGTTTATTTCGCCTGATGCCCCAGCAGCTTCTCCACGACCAGATCAAGCTGCCCCTCAATCGCCAGCGGGTCGTAGTAGTACATCTGCTCAAACGTCATCCTGTACACATGGTTGTTTTTGACGGCCGACAAGTTTTTGTAGACCGCGTTTTCAAAAAACTTGTCCTGGTCCTCCTGCTTCGTCTCATACGTGGTCACAAACATGTGGTCCGCACCTGCTCCGAGCCTTGAAAGGAAGGACGTCCGCGCAAAGGGGCAACCAAGCTGAGAGCACAACAGCCCCCTCGCCAAAAACGCTTGACGCTTGGCTTGCACATTGAGCGCTGCTGCATCGTTACAGAAGCTTTATCCCAGCAAAACAGCCCGTCTGCACACGTAAAATTCAGCGTGCCAGACGGGCTGTTTCGATCAGGACGAAGCAGCGTGCAAGTTTTTGAACTGATTGTAAAACAACTGGTAGTATACCCCTTTTTGCGCGATCAGGTCGTCGTGGCTGCCTTTTTCCACGATCTCGCCGCTGTCCACGACCATGATCGCGTCGGCGTCGCGGATCGTGCCGAGCCTGTGCGCGATCACAAAGCTCGTGCGCCCTTCCATGATCGTCGCGAGCGTATCCTGAATAATCAGCTCTGTCCGCGTGTCTATGCTGCTCGTCGCCTCGTCGAGAATCAGAAGCGACGGCCGGGCGAGGATGACGCGGGCAATCGCCAAAAGCTGGCGCTGCCCCTGGCTCAAATTGCCGCCGTTTTCGGTCAGTTGCGTATCGTAGCGCTTGGGCAGCCGATTGATGAACACATCGGCATGCGCCATTTTCGCGGCCGCCTCGACCTCGGCGTCTGTCGCGTCAGGCTTGCCGTACATGATGTTTTCCTTGATCGTCCCGGAAAACAGGTACGTGTCCTGCAAAACGAAACCGAAGCTTCTGCGCAGGCTGTCCCGCGAGTATTCGCGGATGTCTTTGCCGTCGAGGTAGATCGTCCCTTCCGTCACATCGTAAAAGCGCGTCAGCAAATTGACGACGGTCGTCTTGCCCGCACCCGTCGGACCGACCAGAGCAGTCGTGCTTCCCGCCTGTGCCTCGAAGCTGACGTTTTTCAAAATCGGCTGGTCGGGGCGATACCCGAAGCTCACCCGGTCGAATACGACGTGCCCTTTTGGCTCTCTGAGCACAGCGGCGTCCGGGGAATCGAGCGGCTCCTCCCGTTCGTCCAGCACCTCGAACACCCGCTCCGCGCCCGCTACGCCGGACTGCAGCACGTTGAAAATGTTGGCGAGATCGTTCAGCGGGCGGACAAACTGCCGCGAATAGCTGAGGAAGCTGGCGATCACCCCGACGGTAATCATCCCTTTCACCGCCAGTATCCCCCCGACAATCGCCACCATCGCAAAGCCAAGGTTGTTAATCACGTTCATGATCGGCATCAAAAAGCCCGACCAGATTTGCGCCTTCATCCCGACCTTGCACAGTCTGTCGTTGATCGCGGCAAAGTCGGCAATCGCCTTTTCCTCGTGGTTGAACGCCTTGACGACCTGAATCCCGGAAATCGTCTCTTCAATGTGGCCGTTCAGCTTGCCCAGCTCGATCTGCTGATTTTTGAACAGCACACTGGTTCGCTTCGCAATCGTGCGGGTGAGCAAAAAGACGAGCGGCACCGTAATCAGGCAGGCGAGCGTGAGAATCGGCGAAAGCACGAGCATCATCACCAGCGACCCGGCGAGCACGATCACCCCGGACATGAGCTGTGTCGTCGACTGCGAGATGGAGTTGCTGACGTTGTCGATATCGTTGGTCAGGCGGCTCATCAGTTCGCCGTGCGTGCGCGAGTCGAAAAAGGCAATCGGTAGCTTTTGCAGCTTTTCGAACAAAGCTTGCCGCATGTTGGTCACGATTCGCTGCGTGATGCCGGCGATCATCCAGCCCTGCAAAAACGTCAAGGCTCCGTCCACGATGTACGAGCCGAGCAAAGCGAGAATGATGATCGACAAAAAGCTGAACGCCTCTGCCCCGCCTGTCATCGCGTCGATGGCCTTCCCGATCAGGTACGGAGCCGAGAGCATCAGCAAACCATCGACGAGCACGATGGCGAACACGAGCGGCAGCCATCGTTTTTCCCGCCCGAACGCTTGCCACAGTCTTTTTATGGTCGCCGAAAAGTTTTTCGGCTTGCTCACCGGCACGCGCGCGCCCCCATGGCCGAAGCCGCGGCCCGGACGGGGAGGGAAAAACGGCTGTTCCTTTTGCTCCTGGCTCATCCTAGCTCACCTCCTTGCCGATTTGCGACGTAAAGATTTCCTGGTAAACCCGGCACGTAGCCAGCAGCGTTTCATGCGTGCCGATTCCGGCGACCTCTCCGTTGTCGAGCACGACAATCTTGTCGGCATCCATGACAGAGGTGATCCGCTGCGCGATCAGGATGCAGGTCAGCCCTTTTGCGTACGTTTGCAGCGCTTCCTTGATCTTGCTCTCCGTCGCCACGTCGACCGCGCTCGTGCTGTCGTCGAGAATGAGAATCTCCGGCTTTTTCACCAACGCCCTGGCGATGGAGATGCGCTGTTTCTGCCCGCCGGAAAAGTTGACTCCGCCTTGGCCGACGCGCGTCTGGTAGCCTTCCGGCGTCGCCGCAATGAACTCGTGGGCCTGCGCCATCCGGGCCGCTGCTTCCACTTCCTCCTCCGTGGCATCCTCCTTGCCCCAGCGGATGTTTTCCAGCACCGTTCCCGTAAACAGCGTCGTCTTTTGCGGGACGATCGCCATTTTTTCACGCAGCTTGGCCGGGTCCACCTCGCGGACATCTTGCCCGTTTACGCGAATCGTCCCTGCCGTCACATCGTAAAAGCGCGGAATCAGGCTGACGAGGCTGCTTTTCCCCGCCCCGGTCGAACCGATGATTCCCACTGTCTCTCCTGGCAGGCACGAAAACGAAATCTGCTTCAACACAGGCTGTCCACCTTCGCCATCGTACGAAAAGCTGACCTGTTCAAAGTCAATCCGGCCTTTTTCTTCCCCCGGCTCCTGTCCATGCGCCGCGTCCTCTTTCCAGCTCATCCGGTTTTCCTCGGCGAAAACTTCTCCGATCCGGCCAGCCGAAGCCTTGGCCCGCACGAACATGTTGAAAACCAGGGAAATCATCATCAGCGAAAACAAAATTTGCGTCATGTAGTTGGTGAACGCAATAATGTGGCCGACCTGGATATTGCCTTGCTCCACGCCAAGCCCGCCCATCCAGAGCACGGCCACAATCCCGAGGTTGACCGTCAGCATGATCGCCGGGCTGAACACGGACATGACGCGCGTGGCAGACAGCGACTTCTCTTGCAACTCTTCGTTTGCCCGCGTGAATTTGCCGACCTCGAAGTCAAAGCGGTTGAACGCCTTGACGACTCGCACCCCTGACAAATATTCGCGCATCGCTCCGTTGACGCGGTCCAATGCTTGTTGCACCTTGAGGAAAAACGGAAAGCCGATTTTCAGATTCAAAAAGATCAACAAGCCGACAATCGGCACGACGACAGCGAGCACGACAGCCAACTCCGCATTCAACTGCGTCGCCATGAACAGTCCCCCGATGCACACCAGCGGCGCTTTGACGAAAATGCGCATCATCCCGTTGACGAACACCTGCACCTGGTTGACGTCATTGGTCAGGCGGGTGACGAGCGACGCCCGGTCGAACTTGTTGAGACTGTCAAACGACAAGGACTGCACCTTGGAAAACAAATCGGACCGCAACTGCGCTCCGAAGTTTTGCGACACATAAGTGGCAAGCACGTTGCGCATGGAGGCGGCGACAGCGCCCAGCGCCGTAATCAAGAGCATCAGTCCCCCGGTTTTCAGCACGTAATCCATGTCACGCTGCGCCACTCCGATGTCGATAATCCGCGACATGATCGTCGGCTGCAACAAATCGCACAACGCCTCCACCATCAAAAAGATCATGGAGATGCTCGCGAGCACGCCGTACTTCTTTATGTATTTTTGATAAAACCGCATTTGTTCACCTCATCCCTCGCCTCTTTTGCTATACGTGAAACTTCTATGTTCCACGATACCTGTTGGCATAAAAAATGTCACGGGGGGAGTTGCGGCAAAAAAGCAGTTCGGTGCAGAAGCAAAGCGTGGCTCGCGATGTTTTCACGCTAATCGTGCGGCCCCATTTGCTGGCTGACTTCAACCTGCGTGATGCGCCAAGCCGCAAATGCGCTTTTGTGCAGCGCAAACATCAGCGTCCCGCCGTAGATTTGCCGCACGGTACGATTCGGGTTGTACTCGATCGCCAGAAACCGCGCGACGACTTGGCGCTCGTCCGCCGAGACGAAATGCTCGCTGAGCGTTACTTCCGGCTCGCCCAACTGCTTCGTTTGCGCAAACTGAAAAAAGCCAGCGATTTTGCCCGCATCCGCCTGGTCAAGCGCCAGCTCGCCCGCTCTGCCTGCGCGCACAGCTTCCAGCGCGTCCTCGACTGTTTGGATCGGCGTTGCCAGCCCCAGCGTCAGCCAAAACGTAAAGGCCAAAACGGCCAGCAGCAAACCGCTTATGCGTATGATTCGCTTTCTCACGCTCTTCCCCTCGCTTCCCGATACATCTCTTTCTATCATAACGACAAACAGGCAGCAACGAACACCTTTTCCTGTTCGTTGCTGCCTGAATTGTGTTTCTTCTATTATATAAGCATCTGCTTATTTTTGCCGTTGCTCCGTTACTCCCACGACCGCGAACGTTTTCGCATCGACAATCACGCCGAATTTTTCCTTGGCTTGCGCAAGCGAGATGTAGCCGTTTTTCACATCGCGGGCGACTTTTTCGGCGGGGCGGTCAAACGGGTTGCCGTAACCGCCGCCCGTTGCCGTGTACAGCTTGACCACATCGCCTTTGTTCAGCGGATAGCGCGCCTTCACGCCGAACGGCCCGTCGACCTGCCCGTCTGCTTTTTCCACCATTACGTAGTTCGGCGAGCCTTCCTCCCCGCCATTCAGGCTCCACGGGGCAAAATGATGGCGGCCGAAAATGACGGACAGCTTCTGGTTGTCGCTCATCGCCCGGTAGGAACGGATCGCGCCCGAGCCGCCGATGTATTCGCCTGCACCCGCGCCGTCGCAGTGCAGTCCGTATTCCTCGACCATCACGCCGTAACGCGTCTCCGCCACCTCGACTGGCACGTTGTACGTCTCGCCGTCGCCCATGCAAAACTGGCCACGCTGGCCGTCCTGGCCTTGCCCTGCCCCCCAGCCGCCGACAGATGGCTCCACGATCAGAAACGGTTCGTTCAAGTCGGGGTGAATGCCGTTTACGACTACGGACGCGATAGAGAGCAAGTGACCTGCTGTCAGCCGATCCGGCAGCACGGGAGCGAGCGCTTTCCAGATCAGGTCGGCACCGCCGAGCCGCGCCTCCCAGTTGATCGAGACAGGAGCCGGGCGCTTGGCCGAGACGATCGAGCCTTCATCCGTAATGATCGAAAGCGGCTGGAACACGCCTTCGTTGACGTTTTGCGTCGGCCGGATGACCGCCAGATAAATCGCGCGCACGCCCGCAAGCAGCGCGTAGTACGAGCAGTTGACCGGAGTCTGCACCTGCGGATGACTGCCGCGGAAGTCGCAAAGAAACTGGTCGTCCGTAATCGTGACTTTGACCTTGATGAGATACGGGCCTTCGCCGTTTCCGTTGTCCTCCATGTAGCCTTCCGCCTCGTAGACGCCTTTTGGCAGTTGCTGCAGCTCCTTTTTCGCGAGCTGCGCGCCTTGCTCCATCAGTTGCCCGACAGAGACCAGGACCATTTCCTTGCCGTATTTTTCGCACAGCTCCTGAAAGCGCCGCTCGCCTGTTCGCAGCGCGGCTGCCTGCGCCCACATGTCGCCGAGCGACAAGTCCGGGAAGCGCACGTTTGTTTTGATGATTTCCACGACGGCCTCGTTGACGACGCCTTTGTCAAACAGCTTCACGCCCGGCAGTTGCAAGCCTTCCTGATAAATCTCGTTGGCATCGCTCGTAAACGAACCGGGGTCTTTGCCCCCTACTTCTGTCCAGTGGCCTTTGTTGGCGGAAAACGCGACCAGCTCGCCGCCGTAGTAGATCGGCATGACCAGGCCCACGTCAGACAAGTGCGAGCCGCCGCCCACGTACGGGTCGTTGATGATGATGATGTCGCCGGGAGACAGCTTTTGCCCGTTGTCGAACTTCTCCAGCACGTGCTGGACCATCGGGCTGAGCATGCCGATGAAGCTCGTGACCCCGTTGCCTTGGCTGACCAGACGGCCCTTGGCATCGGTCAAGCCGCAGGCGTAGTCGAGCACTTCGTAGATGATCGGGCTCATCGAGGTGCGGGCGAGCGCGTAAAACATCTCGTCGCCGATCGCTTTCAGCGAATCTTTAATGATCTCCAGGCTGAATGGGTCCATCTTCGTCGCAGTTTGCTGTTCCATTACGCGCTCACTCCTGTATCCATAATCAGATTGCCGTATTCGTCCACTGTCAATGTCTGTCCCGGATAGAGCAAGGTCGAAGCCGAACGCTCCTCCACGATAGCCGGACCGTCGATTTTTGCTCCGGCTCCCAGGTCTGCACGCAAGTAGATCGCCGTGTCCAGCCAGCCGCGCTCTTCAAAATAGACCGGGCGGACTTCCTTGACCGCAGGCGCGTTCGCATCTATTGCTGGCGGGAGTTTTTTCAACACCGGCTTGTCTACCGTCCCGAGCGCAGTCAGGTGCAGGTTGACGATTTCTGCCGTCGCGCCTTCGAGCTTGAACGTGTAGTTCTGCTCGTGCAGCTCGTGAAAACGCGCCATGATGTCGGCAAGCGTTTCTGTTGTCCAGATACCGGACGGGACAGGCACCTTCACCGTATGCTCCTGCCCGATGTAGCGCATGTCGGCGATCCGGCCAAAGACGATCCGTTCCTGTGCCACTCCCTCTTCACTGAACTGCTGCGCCGCCTGCGCCTCCAGCCGTTGCCACTCCTCGTTTAACCCCGGCAAGTTTTGCTCCTGTAGCCGCTTGATGTAGGTCTGGATGTAATCGTGGCGCAAGTCGGTCATCAGCATCCCCCACGCCGAAAAGACGGAAGAAGCGACAGGAATAATCACTTTTTTCACGCCCAGCTCTTTGGCCAGAGCGGCTGCGTGCATCGAACCGCCGCCGCCGAAGGCCACCAGGGCAAAATCGCGCGGATCGTACCCTTTGCGAATCGAGATCAGCTTCAGCGCGTTCAGCATGTTCGAGTTGGCAATGCGGATGATCCCGAGCGCCGCTTCTTCCACCGTGGTGCCGTAATGCTTCGCGACTTTTTCCGCGACAGCGGCCTTGACTTGCTCCAGATCGACCTGGTAGTCAAAGTTTTCCTTGGACAGACGGCCGACGAGCAGGTTCGCATCTGTCGTGGTCGGCTCTGTTCCCCCTCGGCCATAGGCGACGGGTCCCGGGACCGATCCGGCAGACTGCGGGCCTACGCGCAGCGAGCCTGTCTCGTCGATCCAGGCAATCGAGCCGCCGCCGTTTCCGATCTCCACGATGTCAACGACGGGCACTTTGATCGGATAGCCCGCTTCCTTGTCCGAGCGCTCGATGTAGTAGTCCGTCGTGACTTTCACTTCGCCTTTGCTGATCAGCGAGCACTTCGCTGTCGTCCCGCCGATGTCAAAGGCAATCACGTTTTGCTCGCCGATCAGCTCGCCGATGACCGCCGCTCCGTAAATGCCTGCTACCGGGCCGGATTCCACGAGGTGAATTGGCGTCTTTTTCGCCTGCGCGAACGTCGTCGTCCCGCCGTTGGACTGCATGATATAGTTGTTGCCGTGCGATTGGCTCTCCGCCAGCTTGTTGTACAGCCGATCAATATAGGAGGAGGCGATCGGCTGCACGTACGAGTTGAAAACAGTCGTGCTCGTGCGCTCGTATTCGCGCCATTCTTTTGTCACTTCGTGCGAGGCCGTGACAGCTACTTCCGGCCACAACTGCTGGATAAGCCGGACCGTTTTCTGCTCGTGCGCCGGATTGACGTAGGAATGCAGGAAGGCAACGGCGATTGCCTCGACCTGCTCTTCGCGAAAATAGGCGACGATGTCTGCCACCTGCGCCTCGTTGAGTGGCGTCACGACCTCGCCTTTGTAATTCAGGCGCTCTTCCACTTCCCGGCGCAAGTACCGCTCGACGAACGGCTCCGGCTTTTGATAGCGGAAATTGTACAGGTCCGGGCGATTGCCCCTGGCGATTTCCAGCACATCGCGAAAGCCCTTGGTCGTAATCAGTCCTGTTTTGACGCCTTTGCGCTCGGTCAAGGCATTGATGATGACCGTCGTGCCGTGAATGAACATTTTGATCGACTCCTGCGGAATGCCGCTCTGGGCAATGACGTTCAGCACCCCCTGCTCAAAATGCGGCGGGGTCGTATGCGCTTTGGCCATGCCAAATTCGCCTTCGTCTGTCACATACACCAGGTCGGTAAAAGTGCCGCCAATATCGGTTGCTATTCTCATCGTTTTTCACCCTTCTTGTTTTCGATAGTGAACCACCGTTTCGTTTTTTCTCGGAAAGAAGAGCCGATGCTGTCACGATCTCATGCTTCTGCCAGCATCAGCCTGATGAGCGCAATCGCCCGTTCGATTTCCTGCTCGGTGTTGAAATAATGGGGCGAGATGCGTGCCATCCTCTCGATCCCGTACTGCTGGAGCAACGTATTCGCCATGAACGTTCCCGCCTCGATGATGACCGCGTGCCGCTCCAAAAAAGCCGTAATCGCATCGGGGCTTACCCCTTTTATATTGAACGGAATAATCGCCAGCCGGTCAGTCTCGTCCTGCGGTCCGTAAATCTCCACCCCCGGGATGGTCCGTAGTTTTTCCAACGTAAAGGAAGTGAGGTGCTTGACTCTTCTGTAGATTGCCGCGACGCCTGCTTCCTGTGCGACCTCCAGGGCCGTACCCAGCCCCAGAATGGAAGGAATGATCGGGCAGCCAGCTTCCAGCCGTTTGGCCGTCGACAAAAAGGAAATTTCGTTCGTCTGAAAATCCCACGTCGTTCCGCCCCATCCGGTAAAGGCCGGGGTAATGCTTTCGATCTGTGCCTTTCGGATAAAAACGATACCTGAGCCCTCGGGGCCGCGCAGCCATTTGCGGCCGCAAGCGACGAGAAAGTCGCAGGGCAGCGCGCGCATGTCCAAAGGGACGAGGCCCAATGTCTGCGAAGCGTTCACCAAGGTCAGAATGCCTTTGCGGCTCGCCATGTCGCAAATTTCCTGGATCGGCTGGAGAGCGCCGGAAGCGTTCGGCAGGTGTGACACGGTAATCAGCCGGGTGCGGGGCGTAATCAGTTGCTCAAGCTGCCTGATCGAGATGACGCCGCTCGCGTCGGTGCGCAGCACGACCAGCTTGATCTTGCCTTGTTCCGCAAGCCGCTTCCACGGCACGTAATTGCTGTGAAATTCCAGGTCCGCCAAAATGACTTCGTCGCCTTCGTGCCATCGGATGCCGCTGGCGATCATGTTAATACCTTCTGTTCCGTTTTTGGCAAAAGCGATCTCTTCGCGCGCCGCTCCGATAAAGGCAGCGGCTGTTTCCCGGATCGCATCGACTTTCGCATAAATGTCCCGGCGAAAAGCCGGCAGGTAGGGCCCGACGGTCGCCGTCTTTTGCAAATAGGCGACCATCGTGTCCACGACCTGCTGCGGGGGGACGGAAGCCGCTGCCGTGTTCAAATACGTGTAGGTCATGTCCCCGTCTCCCCTCACAGTTGAAGCAGTTGTTTGGAGAGCGTCATCAGATTGAGGCAGCCGTCCTCTGTCACGACGACGTTATCCTCAATTCTGACCCCGCCCTTGTCCGGCAAGTAAATGCCAGGCTCAATCGTAAACGCCATCCCCGGTTCGAGCCGCAGCGGATTTTGCTTGTGCATGTACGGCTCCTCGTGACCGCTCAGCCCGATGCCGTGCCCGAGACGGTGCGTGAAAAACTCGCCGTAGCCGCTGTCCCGAATGATCGCGCGGGCTGTCTCGTCGATCTCATGCGCCGTGACCCCCGGACGCACGGCGTCAACCGCCGCCTGCTGCGCCTGCCGCACGATCTCGTAAATGCGCGCAAGCTCAGGCGCAGGCTCGCCTACCGCCACCGTCCGCGTAATGTCTGCCACATAGCCTTGGCAGTACGCCCCGAAATCGAGCACGACCAGCTCGCCGGACCGGATGAGCTTGTCCGCAGCCCTACCATGCGGGAGCGCCCCGCGGTAGCCGGAAGCGACGATCGTGCCAAACGGCGTGCCCTCCGAGCCTCTTTTGCGCATCTCGTATTCCAGCTCGGCGGCAATTTCCAGCTCCGCCACTCCTTCGCGAATCGCCGGAAGGACAGCCGTAAAGCTTTCTTCCACGACCCGCACCGCCTGCCGAATCGCGGCGATTTCCCGCTCATCTTTGACGACGCGCAGCCTGTCCACCGTTTTGTCGATGGCGACCAGCTCTTTTGCCCCCAGCATTTCTGCCGCTTTCAGCTCCTTGACGCGCATCTGTCCTTCCTCGATGCCGAGGCGTCCGAGCGTGCCCAGCTTTTGCCGCAGTGCCGCCAGCGCCTGGTCCGGGCCTTGCTCGTCCGTGTACCAGAACAGATCGTCATGAGCCAGCTTCTCGACCTTGCTCAGTTCCACCTGGGGAACGACAAACAGCAACCGGTTTTCTTTGGTGAGGACCGCGAAGCTGAGCCGTTCGCTCGGCTTTAGCGCCAGTCCCGTGAAGTAGTACAGATTCGGTCCGGGCACTACGATGCAAGCATCTGTGTTTTCCTGCTGCAAATAGCGTGAGAGTCGTTGTCTTCTCGCTTCTGGCATCTCACTCTCTCCTTTGTCGTTCCGATTTTACGATTTGCCCATTTTCAGCATCGAGCTGAAGAAGTTGTACAACGCATCCCCGGCGATAAAGCCTGCGGCCAAAATGCTCATCGGCACTTCTGCTTCCTTGCCTTTCCATTTCAGGACGAGGGAGCGAATCGCAATTCCCGCCAGTACCGCCCAGCCCGCAGCCGGACTGAGGATCAAAAGCCCTGTCGCAAGCAGCACGCCAAGCTGCCGGTTTGGCCCGCCCAGCCATTGCAGGATCGCCCCCGGGATGGCCCAGAGCAAAAGCTGTTTGGCAATATCGCCGGATACGCCCGCTTCGATCGTCGCGACGTACACCTTGTCCACGGGCGGCACGAGATTGGCCTTGAAGTAGCCTTCATAGGCAAATAAAACGGCAAGCGTAGCGACACCGAAAGCAATCATCGCCGTAATGAACTGCTGGCGTCTGCCGTCCAGCTCGTACTCCATGTCCGCGCCGTTGCCGCGAATGATGTAGCCTGTCTTCAAGTCGTAGCCCATATCGGCAAACGCAGGTCCCGTCGCGGCGCTGAAGCCGACGAGCAGTGCGAGAGCGACTGGCGGGAAGCCGACCAGCATCCCGATAATCAAGGTAATCAAGGCGACCGCAAAAGCGGGGAACCAGCCAGAGTGCATCGCGGAAATCCCTACGATCAGCTCGTGGACAAAAGCGGCAAACGCGGCAAACAGCAAGTAGCCGATAAACATGCCGAGCGACATGTCTGTCATAATGCCTCCCGTGATCGCGATAATCAGCGCGACCGCCAAGTAGGCGAAAAACCCGATGCCAAACACGCGGCCGATTTCTTTGTCCGCCTTCGTCTCCACCTCGGCAGCGGCTTGCGAAGTGGCAGAAATTTCGCTCTTTTGCACGTGCGCCTGAGCGGCTGGCTGCTGCTTCTTTTTCGAAATCAGGATGGCGACCTGCACCAGCGCCATCAAGCCTGCGCCGATCATGAAGCCGTGCGGCACGTACAGCGCGTTCAAGTCAATTCCGGCAAGCGGAATCGAATAGGCTCGAATGAGCAGCCCCAGGCCAAACATCGTCAGCGCGGCCAAATTCCCGATGAACGCGACCCCGAATGCCGACATCGGCACCCCGAGAAAAGACCCGACCAGACCGCCCGCGATCCCAAGCCCGAGAAACTTGGCGCGTTTGCCACCCTGGTCCCCGGCAATGATCGACTCTGCCGTCGCAACACCTGGCGGCCACGTCCCTTGCGCCGGAAAAATTTTGTTGTCGAACATCTTGTACATGAGAAAAGCGTCTACAAACATCGCCAACGCCGCCCCGATCAGCATCGGCAGGATCAACTCGGTTTTGCCCATCAAAAACGGTATGCCGATCGGGATCAATAGGCTGTTCGCGGCCCCGAACGTAGCCGAGGAGATCGCCGTTTGAATGATGTTTTGCCGATGCACTGAACGGTATTTTTTCATGATCGCAATCGGAATCCGGGAGATGACCATCGCCAGTAACGCACCAATAATTGCTGTATTCGCCGAAATTCCCAATGTGACAATCAACTGCATCCCGATCACGGCCCCCATCACCGAAGTAATGAGAATCAAAAAGAGCGTAAACGGTTCTACCGCTCTTGGATGCCGCTGTTTTTCTGTTTGTTTTCTGTCGCTCATGCCTACACCCCCATCCGGTATCAGCAGCGTTCTCTCTTCCTTCCTGTCCACTCGCTTCTTTTTTCTCTCTCTTTTACTGCACCGAAAACCAAAACAGATCCGACCCCGAAGCTGCTATGCAAATGCGCTGCCTCCCTCACCTCCTTTAAAAGCGTTGTGCGATTTTGTGCATTTGTGCGATTTTGCTAGATTCCATGCGAGATAGCGTGGTGCGGGTTTGGCGGGTTTGGCGATTTTCGCGGATTTTGCGATTTTCGCGGGTTTCGCGGTTTCGCCGTTTTAGGAGTTTCCGCTAGTTTCTACTCGCTTTTGTCCGTTTTCACCCGTTTTCCCCGTCTACACGTAGCTGAGGTTGTATTTGTCCAGGTAATGCTGGACTTCACGCTGCCCCTCCTGCAGCGCAGACAGCATCGTCAGCAACCGCTCGCCCTCCGGAGTGCGGCTGACAGGTCCGGCAATGGTCATCGAGCCAACGATTTCCCGCCGCTTGTTGAACAGCGGAACGGACAGCCCGAACACCTCGTCGGCGAACTCGCCCGCGCTGAAGCACCAGCCGCGCTTTTTGATCTCGTCCAGCTTCTTGTACAGGCTCTCTTTTTCCACGACGGTGTGTGCCGTGAGCGCCGTCAAGCCTCTGGCGATCACCTGCTCCTGAACGTCGCGCGGCAAGTACGCCATAATAACCGTATTGGACGCCCCCGCATGCAACGGCGTCCGGCTGCCGACCGACACGGAAAACTTGATGCTCTGCGAACTTTCCGCCATCTCCACGTGCACGCACTCCAACTGATCGAGCCAGGTCAAAAAGATCGTTTCGCCCGTCTGCTCGGAAACGTTTCTCATGATTGGGTAAATGTACTCCGAGATGCCCAGCTTGTCTTCCACAAGCTGTCCGAACTCCCACAGCTTCATGCCCAGCTCGTACTTTTTCGTCTCGTGGTCCTGAATCAAATACCCCTTTTGCTCGAACGTAGCCAAAATGCGGTAGACGGTCGTATGGTTGATCCCCAATTCCTTGGCTAGCTCGCGCACTCCCCAGGAAGTTCGTTCTTTTGTAAACAGTTCCAACAGCTCCAACGATTTTTCCAACGTTTTTAATGTCATGGCCCAACCTCCTGGTTCTATAATAGAACCATCGTTTCTTTTATATACACATTATAAGGGAGGGTGTTTTTTATTTTCAATCAATTTTTAAAAATCCAAATTCAATAAAATAATCCTGCTCGGACAAAACATCGACGGCGCACGTCCAGGAGACGCGCTTGCTTTTTTCTCCCAATCCGCTATATTAGGTAATAACTAAAAACATTAGGCAATACCTAACACATTCGTTTTTTGGCAAGTCGAGAGGGGGAACGGGAAGGCATGCTTGTCTGGATGTTGCGAAAAGTAATGGCGGACAGAGGCATCTGGTCCGGGGCGGCGCTCGCCCGGTTGCTGAAAGAAAAGGCAGGCTATGAACTCTCGGCTCCGTCGATCAGCGCGCTGCTCAACGGCCAGCCGAAGCAAATGAAAGCCGACACGCTGGATGCTTTGTGCACGGCGCTGGAATGCACGCCGAACGATCTGTGGGTGCACACCCCGCCCTCGCAAAACGAAGGGGCGTAATTCATTTTTTGGAGGTAGAAGGCAGATGGCAGTAAAAACAATCCTCCCTTTCGGAGATCCGATTTTACGCAAAACCGCAAAGCCCGTCACCGAGTTCAATGACAGGCTGGGAAAGCTTCTGGACGATATGACGGAGACTCTTTACGCCAAGGAAGGCCGGGCAGGGCTGGCCGCGCCGCAAGTCGGCTTTTTAAGGCGCGTGATCGTCATGGATTGCGGAGACGGGCTGATCGAGCTGATTAACCCGGAAATTTTGGAGCTGGACGGCGAGCAGATCGGGCCGGAAGCGTGCCTGTCTTTTCCCGGCTACTCGGGCATCGTGAAGCGCGCCCAGTACGTGAAAATCCAGAGCGCAAACCGGGCGGGCGAGACGTTCACGCTGGAGGGCGAAGGTTTTTTGGCGCGCTGTATCCAGCATGAGATCGACCATTTGAACGGCGTGCTGTTCGTGGACCGGATCGACGGGGACAAGCTGTACCACGACCAGACGAAGCGCAAAGTGAACCTCATGGACGTTTGGCAGTTGACGAAAAAGCAAGGGTAAACGGCACGGATGAACAAAACGCCAAAAAATCCACCTCGCATCGTCAGGTGGATTTTTTGCATATGGGAAAGTTTGTCCTGATGGCCGAGGATTTCTGCGATGACGAGCACTACATACACGCTGCAGCTAATTCCAGCCGATTTCTGCGCAGTCATACGCCCCATCGGAAATGGATAGTGCTGCACCCGCTCTGAAGCCAACCGCTGTTCCTTCGACACGACGCCGCTGATAATGTAAACAGGTACGAATCCCTCACCTATCTCAATTCGTCTGGCAATGTTTGCAAGCTCCCACTTTTTTAGTAGCTTTGCCGCCTCTTTCATGCTGACCATTGCGTTATAAGCCAATTCATGGACGGTCAATTGGCCATTCCGATGTGTAGCCACCTGAAGTCCGATTCGCTCAATCTGCTCCGCTTCCTCCCTCGCCTGTATAGAGTAGAAAGTTCTGTAGGCTGCGCAGACCGCCCCAATCCCTCCATAAAAGATAAAATGGCTCCAATTCATGAATGCGTAACCGGCCAGAAAAGAATAAAGAAAGGCATAACAGCATGTCTGCATCAATTGCTCCTTTACCCGTTTGAGCTGCGCGAGCGGATTATAGTTGGGTTCCCGCAAGTACACCATTGATTCAGCGGTGACATTCGGAAACAAGTACATCACGGTCCCATCATTCCCGTAGGACATCGATACGAGATTGGCCTTGTGCCATCGATCGGCCATCCGCTGAATGGACGACAGGCTCTCGTCGGTAAATTCTGCGATTTCTTGTGGATAGAGAACACCTTGATTGTCCATGACATACCCCAAGACATCGTGCTCGGTTTTCCGTACATAATTTCGGTAAGTCAAATAAACAACATGAAATATTCGGATAACCGCAAACACGTTGACGAAGAGTGCCCCTGTCATAAACTCCTCTGAAAGGATGGTCTGTTTATCAAGCAGCCAGAGGGGAGCAATGATTGTCACGAGAATGAAACCGGTGACCTTCAGCCACTTTTTCCATATTTTCTGCTCCTTCTCATCCGCTTCTGTTTCGTCAGCCTTTCCACAATACTCTCCATCACTTGGCAACCAATTCTCGTAGATGAGCGGTGCCAAGTGATATACCACAGCCTCACCAACAGGAGTTGAACTGCTAACGACTTGCTTTTTCTCAAATTCCTTCAAGATTCGCTCACATTCTGATAGCTTCAGGGAAGTATCCAATGCCAGCATTGGCGCGGTAATCTGGTTACCGTGTTCGAGGGCAATCTGTATCACACGGCTATGATAAAAACGGTCCTGACTTTTTTTCGCAAGCACTTTTTCAATCAGCAGGCTCGCCATGTAAATCAGGGAGAGAGCTGCCAAAAGTACACCTATAATGCTCCTATTGTCCATAATGAGATATAAAGTAGAAAAAAATGGCTGTTGCATTAGCAAACCAGTAATTAGCAAACACGATAGAAGAAAACTGCCACATATTACAATTATCATCGCACCGCCTAAGTACCTCATTTGCTCACCCCCTATCCTCTATTTGGTCCTGCTTTAGAAATCCAGGAAAGTAATAAAGGATATCACCCGATTTCGTTACACTCAGGTCAGCATGTCCCTTTTTTTGAAGATCGTCCAAAATTTTTTGCGCTTCCTCCAGGGAGAGAGTAGATTTTGTAGCTATATCTACGACTGTAACATATCCGTCATTCTCCCGGGCAATGTCCAAAACTTTTAAAATAGCAGAATCTTCTTTTGGGAAACGGATTATCTTCAGGATTTTTGCTATTTTTCCCTCCACCATCAGCCCGATCGGAAAAGCGAACGCGTAAGAGAGAATCAGGATCGAAAGCGTGTCTGAATCGAAATGCCGATAATCGTCCATTTTTTCTGGATTCCAAAGAAATTCCTGTGTAACAATTGGCAGCAAATATTGAAACCCAAAAAACAGAAGAATGGTTAGTGCAATAATACTCATATCATTCCCTCAACTTTCATATTTTCCCATGCTTTTCAATTTTACACTCCAGCCTCTCTTTTCGAAATCACCTTCCCACGTATTTTTATCTAAAATGCTAACAAATAAGATGTCATCTCGTCTGACCTAAACAAATTCCAAATAGAGTGTGAACACGAATGAATGGTCATCCCGACTGTAACGAAATACGCTGGACAGGAATTGAAAAGTAAAAAAGCGAAACACGTTTTTAGCGTCCAACCCTGAGAAACTCCCTGAATCAACCACTTTTGGACGCGGTTTCGCTTTTTCCCCGGAGCCGGGCAGTCCAGCCCCCAGCAGGGAGCCCAAGAAGCTCCCGCGATTTCTCCTCTTTCCTCGCCTCCACGAAAGCCGCGATGAAGACCCAAACAACAGCACCGAACAACCGCCAAAAGTAACGGATTTTCGAATATCATGCGAAGATTAACTAGCGAAGTAAAACGTAACAGCATACTTAATCGCTGGTTCTCTTCTCCGAGGCAAAAGCCCCTACGATCTGTTGAGAATCCTTCCATGAGATTCTTTCAAAGGTTTTTCAGCCAACAAACCACCGAAAGCCACTGATGATTGAGGCATTCCGCAACGACGTGGAATGTCTTCAAGTGGCGCAGCTCCATCTCCCCAAAAGCTCAGTTAGACTCTCGTTTTGGTCTGTATTTGTCCATCGTAGAGCATCTGCTGCGAACAGACAACAGGCAAATACCCCGTCACCGATGCATGGGATACGGGAGAATGTCTGAAAAAGTTCAGGAATGAAGCAGTCCGTCCTCATTCGGGTACCCTATAATTTACTGTGACGGCTTCTCTTGCAAAAAACAGACCAAGGTACGATCGGAGTGACGTAAAGATGTATAAAAAGCTACTGGCCATCCCTGTAACGGCTGTGTTTCTGTTGCTGGCAGCATGCGGTGCGAACGGGCCAGGAGGGCAAGCCGCAGGCGATCCTGCCGCAAAACCGACACGTTCTATCCAGTATTTGGGCAACACATATAAAATCCCGGCGCGAACGAAGCAAATCGCCTTCGTCGAATCTCGCAGCAGCTTTGAAGATGCGCTTTTGACCGGCATCCCGCCGTTTGCCGCTACCGTAGAAAAAAGCGGTGCGTTCCCACAGGAATACGCCGCGATTACGCAAAATACGCAAAAGCTCCCCGCGGACATCGCGGACCACGTCGGCGACCTTGCCGCTTTGGGGCCGGATACGATCCTGACCTCCGACAAGACGTCCGAGGAAAAGCGCAGCAAGCTGGAAAGCGCAGCGTCGGTCATTCCCATCTCCTCGAATGGAGCGCATTGGGAAGACAACCTGCGGCTGCTTGCCGAGGTGCGCGGCAAAGACGCCAACGTCGATGCCATCGTGAGCAAGGTCCGGACGAATACCGAAAAAACGCGCGACAAGCTGGCTCCGCTCAAGGACAAAATCGTGCTGACCGCATGGTTTCACGAAGGCGCTTTTCTCGTCTATCCGAAAAACGAGCGGTACAACTATTTGCTCTATACCGATCTCGGGCTGGCGACCCCAAGCGTTGTAGAGCAAGCAAAAGAACCCGTGCCGCTTTCCCTCGCAGAGCTGGCACAGGCAGACCCGGATTATTTGTTCGTGATGGTCGACAAAAGCAGCGATCCCGACGCCGCCAAATCGTTCGAGCAGTTGAAGCAGCAGCCTGAATGGAGCAATCTGCGCGTGATCCAAAGCGGCCAGGTGTACGAAAATGCCGTCAACCCCGGATTGGCCGGAGGCACGGCCTACAGCAACCAGTCGTTTTTGAACGCGCTGTCCGCGCGGCTGTTGAAATAAGTGTTTTACGGTTGGAGCATTTCGCGCGTATAAAAGCTGTAAATCGGATCATACTATATTCATCGAGCTCGGTGGTGTGTTTTCAAACAGGCTGTAGTCTTCTACGGAGGCGATGTGCCATGGATGATTTACACGATCACCTAGTGAGTAAAGGAAAACCGCAACACTGCTAACAGCTTCTAACTTCATACTGGAGGTAGATGCGTCGCACGTGATGATCGGTAACACCTCAAAACTAGCGAGCTCGATATATGCCGTCTCCTTTTAGGAGGCGGTTTTATTGTATAACGACCCCCCCAGTTCGACTGGGGGTTTTCGTTATACAATAAGACCTTCGCCACCAATGCGGCAAAGGTCTTTCTCTCGTTGATTATTCGCCGAGATCGACGTTGTGGTACACTTGCTGCACATCGTCCAAATCTTCGAGGGCGTCGATCATTTTTTCAAACTGGGCTTGCGCCTCTTCGGAAAGCGTCACTTCGTTTTGCGCGAGCATGGTCAGCTCGGCGACAGTGAACTCGGTGATGCCTGCTTTTTTGAACGCTTCCTGCACGGCATGGTACTGCTCCGGCTCAGCGTAGACGATGACGGCTCCGTCTTCTTCCAAAATGTCGCGGACGTCTACTTCTGCTTCCATCAAAATTTCGAGCACTTCCTCGGCTGTTTTGCCTTCGAGGCCAAATACGGCCGTCGGGTCGAACATGTAGGCAACCGAGCCTGTCACACCCATGTTTCCGCCGTTTTTGTTGAAGGCGGCGCGCACTTCAGACGCGGTGCGGTTTACGTTGTTGGTCAGGGCGTCCACGATGACCATGGAGCCGTTTGGCCCGAAGCCTTCGTAGCGCAGTTCGCTGTAGTTTTCTTCGGCTCCGCCCTTCGCTTTTTCAATCGCGCGGTCGATAATGGCTTTCGGTACGCTGTATGTTTTGGCACGCTCCAGGACGACCTTCAGAGCGCGGTTCGACTCTGGGTCCGGCTCGCCTTGCTTGGCCGCTACATAAATTTCTTTGCCGAACTTGGCATATATACGACTGGTGCTGGCATCCTTCGAAGCTTTTTTCTCTTTGATATTGTTCCACTTACGACCCATAAATTCCCACTCTCTTTCAACGTCACAGATTGATTGCTTGCAAGACTCCGTAGTCCAATTTCACACTCAACTATTATACCTCAATCTTGTGTTTTTTTACGAGACAATCCTTGTGAAAAAACGTACACGTCGTTTCGGGTGGCTTTTCCTTTCCCTGGCTCTACTTGTTGCTACTGGCTCCTCACTCTGGTCATGATTTTGGTCATAGCCCCGTCAAGTAGATGGCATAAAAAATCCCTTCCGGTCAACAGTGTTCCTCTCATGATACCATGAGGGCTTTTCTCACTGTCTGCCGTAAGGGGATAATACCACTGGTCGAAGACGCGACTTCTCACTCAAAATTCCCCGTTCGAATAATAGCATCTTCCAGAATGAATCTTTTCACTTCTGATTCAAAATAGGCGTAGATCAGAGGGGCAGTCCCCTTCTCTTTTTTTACATAACGAACACTCATTTCTCCATCAAATTGTTGAGAAATGGCAAATTTCGTTTCTGCTCCTCCTGCTGTCTGTCCGATGTATGTGACAACTTCTTCATCACTCCAGCTTTTGGGTACAAGCTCCAAATATCGATTATCGGTAAAAATGGTAAGTGTCACCGGATATTCCGGAATTTCTCCTGCCATTTGAATTCCTATTTCAATCTCATCCCCCTTTTCTATTTTTGTGATACTTATTTGTATTTGATCTAACAAAGCTGTCGCGCGTTTTAGCTGTAAGATATCTAAAGCAAGCAATCCCCCTAAAGCAAGTGCTAGGATAACGAATGCGCTCCAAATGAGTTTTTTCAACCAATCTCCTCCTCATTCTTGTTCTGGAACCACTATTTCTACTTGTTTGAAAATGGCGGTTAGACATAGATTCTGCCTAGCCGCCACATTTCCTTGCTTAGTCAACAATCTCGATATCATAAGATGATTTTTTTGTAATTTGTGTGTACTCATGCAACAACAAAGAATAATAGTTGTACAGAGAACGGTACTTGAAGTAACCACTAAAATTGATTTTCGCTGTGCCTGTATCAATCGATGGTGCTGTATCCATAAAATATCGAACTGCAAAACCTGGAGTCCTGCCTGGGTTTTTATCAAAATCGCGTTCGTCTAAGTAACCAGATGGGAAATAGTTTTCGTTCCATTTAAACTCATACAACAAGTTGTCTGTACCATTACCAGAAATGTGTACCGAACTGGCTTCTACCGGGATGTTCACTACTCCAATTTGTGTTCCAAACCACATAGGGACACTAAATTCTTCTTTTGAATCGTTAATTGGATCCACTGTATTAAAGACCACTGGTTCATCCGATTCAATTCGAAGACGGAAGTTCACTATATCGTGGCTTCCCGTATAATCAACCCCCTCTTCCTCTAGCATGTCCTCAATATCTTCAATCTCTGTTCCCCATCGAAAACTAAAGTTATTACCAGCATCAGTTTCGGTCGTAAGAGGTCCTTGAATTCGGTATCGCCAACCTTTTCCTGTTCCGCCCTGAATTTTTTGGTAGTAATCATCTTCATCTTCAGCATATGCAGTAAGTTTTTGACGGCCATTGTTTTCTTTAACTTTTTTCATCTTGATAGTTTTTCGATCTGCTTTCTCTTTGTTTTTCTTCGTTTTTTTACCTTCTCCATCAAAGATGTACGTTTTGCTTGAACTAGGCTCATCATCATTTTTCTTTTTATATTCGACGGATTGTAATATGAAGTGCGACACCAACAGCTAGATAAAAAAATGGCCCATGATTGATTCGTGTAAAATGAAGT
>NZ_JBYSWV010000037.1:0-46911 GCF_058781555.1 Brevibacillus sp. FW306-2-1A-C05A | reverse complement strand
CGCTTAGTCATTCAAGAATCCCACCCGTACACCGCAAGGTGGAAGGCTTGCGGCTTTAGCCGTGGGAGTCTCAAAAGCAAGTGAATAGGCTTGTCTGCTATTGTTGGGAAAGAACCTCGCTCGCGCATGCAGCGGCATGGCGGGAACTACTTGGAAAACGCAGGAGGAAAGCAAATGGGAATCAAGCTGGATATGGTAGGACTGGTCGTGCAGGACATGAAAAAGGCGCTAGACTTTTACCGCGTGCTCGGGTTTGCGATCCCGGAGCAGGCGAACGAAGAGCAGCACGTGGAAGTCGCACAGGATGGCGTGCGCCTGGCTTTTGACACGGTGGAGATCGCCAAAAGCGTGTACGGCGGATGGGAGCCGGCGAGCGGACACAGAATCGAGCTGGCCTTTTTATGCGACGATGCCGCAGCCCTGGATGCGTTGTATGCCAAAATCGTCGAGCATGGCTACGAAAGCCACCGCGAGCCGTGGGATGCCGTCTGGGGCCAGCGCTATGCGATTGTCAAAGACCCGGATGGAAACCTGATTAGCCTGTTTGCCTAAAGGCACGGTGGCAAAAAAACGAATGCAAGCCGACTCTCTTCGGACAAGAGGATCGGCTTGTTTTCGTTTTCGCGGGCATGATTCTTTTCAAGCCTGGTTGGTTCGTCCATAATAAGCTTGTTAACCGATCGGCAAAACAGGACAGGCAACAGCGATAGCGCGAGGAAGGAGGCGGGCGTTTTTTGCAAAAGATGGCTGTACTTTTGGCTTTATTCACACTGATTCTTTGTTGGCCACAGGCTGCGCCCGCAGAAGCGCAGGCCCAGGAGGAGCGCATCCTGCGCGTCGGCTTCGACAAAAGGCTGCCGCCCTTGTCTTACGTGGACAAAAACGGGGAAGCGGCAGGCTTTGACATCGAGCTGATCCGCAGCATGGACTCTCTACGCGGCTATCAGATCGAGTATGTTCCGCTGGAGTGGGAGGAGACGGTCACCTGGCTTACAGAAGGCAAGCTGGACCTGGTGGTCGGGATGAAATATACGAGCACGCGCGACACGTTGTTTGACTTCAGCGATTCGTATTTGACGGCGGCGGACGCGCTGGTCGTGCCAGCAGCCATCCGGGACATTTCCGCGATTAACGATTTGCGCGGAAAAGTCGTGGCGATTCAGCGGGATGACGCGGGCATAGCGCAGTTGGAGAACATTCGCGGCGGCAAACGGCTGGTCGCCTTCAGCCAGCCGGACGCTTTGGAGATGCTCTTTTTGGGCCGGGCGGACGTGTTTTTGGGCAACCGCTGGACGGCCGAATACGTGCTTGCGGGAACGGGCAGGCAGCAAGACTACCGGATTCGCACCGGGCTGATTCCGCCGTCCGACTATGCGTTTGCCGTCCGCGAAGGCAACTACGAACTGGTCAACAAGCTCAACGAGGGCTTGGCCCAACTGCACCACAACGGGATGTACGAGCAGCTTTACTCGCGGCATCTGGAGCCGTACAGCGCGCTTGCGATCGACTGGTGGCGCAAGCTCGTGTACGGGCTCTTGATCGTGATGGGGATTGTCGTCATCGTCTTGGCCGGAAGCTTTTTCTGGAACAACCGTCTGCAAAAAGCGGTCCGGAGGCAAACAGCCGCGTTGGCGGACAGCTTCGCTTTTCAGACGACCGTGTTAAACAGCGTCGACAACGGGATCTTGTCGTTTGATCGGGAAGGCAGGATTACGCTCATCAATCACGCGGCACAAAAATTGCTTGGACAAATGGAAAAGGCTGCCCAGCCATCCGTATGGGATTGTCTGCCTCAACTGCCGATCCGCCAGGCGCTGCACATGGGGGACGGGCACATGCTCGAAGGTGAGTTGCACCTGGGCGATGGCTCGGGCCGGATTGTGCATTACTACCTCGCCGCCTTGACCAACGGAGCGGGCCAGCAGGTGGGCGGGATTCTTTGCTTGCAGGACAGGACCGAGCAAAAGCATTTGCAGGCGCGGCTGATCGCGCAGGAAAAAATGCGGGCGCTGGGCGAGCTGGTCGCAGGCATCGCCCACGAAATCCGCAATCCGCTCACGGCGATCAAGACGTTTGCCGAGCTTTTGCCGAAGAAGCTGAACGACGAGCGCTTTCGCAGAGAGCTTGTGGAGCACGTGCCGGAAGAAGTGGCGAGGATGAACCGGATCATTGAAGATTTGCTCGACTACTCGCGGGAAAAGCCGATGCAGCGAAAACGGGAAAACTTGCAGGAGCTGGTGCAGTCCGTGCTGGGGCTTTTTGCCAAACGAATCGAAAGCGAACGGATACGGGTCACAGTCGAGCCTGGCCTCGCTGTGGACGTGTTCGTCGACCGCGACCGCATCAAGCAGGTGCTGATAAACTTGCTGCTCAACGCCATTGAGGCGATGGCCTATTCGGAGGACAAGCGCCTGACTTTTTCCGTGCTGCCGACAGAAGCGCACACGGTATGCCTGGCGATTGCCGATTCCGGGCCGGGCATCGGCGAGCAGGAGCAGCTTCATCTGTTCCAGCCTTTTTACACAACGAAAAGCCAAGGGATCGGGCTTGGCCTGTACCTCAGCCAAAAAATCATGCGCGAGCACGGGGGAGAGATTGACGTGCGCAGCGCGCCTGGGACGGGCACCACGTTTTTCCTGACATTTGCCAAAGGAGGGATATGCGATGAACATTTTAATCATTGACGATGAACGGGCGATCTGTTCGTCGCTTTCCTTTGCCCTGGAAGACGAATACCGCGTGTTTACCGCTTCCGGGCCGGAGGAAAGCTTGCAAGTGCTGGATCAGGAGCCGATCGACGGCATTTTGCTCGATCTGAATTTGCGCGGAGCGAGCGGCATGGAGCTGTTGCGTCAGATCAAGGAAAAAAAGCCGGATGTGGTCATCATCATGATGACGGCCTACGGCTCCATCGAATCGTCCGTCGAGGCCATGAAGGCAGGAGCTTACCATTACTTGACGAAGCCGCTCAATCTGGAGGAAGTGAAGCTTTTGCTCGGCAAGGCGCTGGCCTTCCAGCAGCTTCATCAGCAGGTTCAGGTGCTGAGCCAGGCGGTGCGCCAGCAGGAAACGTATGCGGGCATCATCGGCAAGAGCAGTGCCATGCAAAAAGTTTTCCAATTGATCCAGAAGGTCAAGGACATCAACTCGAATGTGCTGATAACAGGCGAGAGCGGCACCGGAAAAGAGCTGGTCGCCCGCGCGATCCACTACCAGGGCGAGCGGCAAAAGGGCGCGTTTTCCGTCATCAATTGTGCGGCGATCCCGGAGCCGCTCTTGGAGAGCGAATTGTTCGGGCATGAAAAAGGGGCGTTTACCGGGGCCTACGCCAAGCAGCAAGGGCTGTTTGAGCGGTCGGACGGGGGCACGATTTTTCTCGATGAAATCGGCGAAATGCCGCTCGCCTTGCAAGCGAAAATATTGCGGGTCATCCAGGAGAAGGTGGTGACCCCGATCGGCTCGCAGCAGCCGAAGGAAGTGGATGTGCGAATCATTTCCGCCACGAACCGCAATTTGCAGGAGGAAGTCGCCAAAGGGAATTTTCGCGAGGATTTGTACTACCGCCTGAACGTCATCCCGATCCATCTGCCGCCTTTGCGTGAGCGCAGGGAGGATGTGCCGTTGCTCGTGGAGCATTTTCTGGCGCTGTATTCGGCCAACATGGGCGTGCGCAAGAAAACGTTCAGCCCGGATGCCAAGCGGATGCTGTATCACTACGCCTACCCTGGCAATGTGCGGGAGCTGTCCAACATGCTCGAATACGCAGTAGCCCTCTCGGAAAATGAGGTCATTGAACCGCGCGACCTGCCGGAAGCGGTGCGCGAAAACCGCAGCGGGGGCACAGTCAGAGAGGCGGCAGAGCGCGGCCTGTTGCTTCCGGAAGGCTTGACGCTCGCCGAAGCGGAGCGCATGTACATCCTCTATACGCTGGAGAAAAACGGCGGGCATCGGCTGAATACGGCCAGACAGCTCGCGATCAGCGAGCGGGGATTGCGCGACAAACTGAAGCAATATTTGCGGGGTGCAGAATGAGAGCAGTCAACGCATGGCTCACTGTCGCTGTCGCTGCAATCGGCCTGGCCCTTTTGGCAGCAGGCTGCACGCCAAAGCCGGAGTCAGCCCAACCCGATTCGGGCGACGAGCAGCCGTTTTTGACGATTGCGACAGGGGGAGCTTCCGGCCCCTACGACCTCATCGGGGGAGCATTGGCGAAGGTGTATCATAACCAGCTCGGCTACAAGACGGCGGTGCGCTCCTCGGACGGCTCCGTGGAAAACGTCCACCTGCTGGAGAGCGACAAGGCGGATGTGGCTTTTGCGATGTCGGACGTCGCTTCGTTTGCGCTGGGCGGCCTGGAAAGCTTTCAGGCGAGCGGGCCTGCTGTGCATGTGAAGTCGATTGCCGGGCTGTACTTGAACTATGTGCAAATCGTCACGCTCAAGGACCGGGACATTCGTTCGGTCTACGACCTAAAAGGGAAGCGGGTAGGCGTCGGCGCGCCGAACAGCGGGGTAGAGGTCAACGCCCGGATGATCTTGAACGAGCACGGCATCACGTACAAAGATATCCGGCCCGAGTACCTTTCGTACGCAGAGGCGATTGAGCAATTGAAAAACAACGCGATCGACGCCGCCTTTGTCACCTCCGGCCTGCCCAATTCGGCGGTTTTGGACCTGCAAGCCACCCATGACGTGGCGATCGTGCCGATTTTGCCCGAAGACATCGAGAAGCTGACGAAGCGCTTTGCCTTTTTTGAAAAAGCACAGCTTCCCCCGGGCATCTACCAAAACGACGAAGCCATCCCGACGGTCGCGATTCGCAACATCTTGCTCGTCCGCTCGGGCATGAGCGACGAACAGGTGTACCGGCTGACGAAAACGTTTTTTGAAAACCTCGACGCCCTGCAAGCCGCGCACGAAGCCGCCAAGCAAATTGACAGGCAAACGGCGGGCAAGGAGCTGGTCGTGCCGCTCCATCCGGGCGCTGCCAAATACTACGCCGAGCTGGCGCGGCCTCAGGGACAAACGCCATAGAGGAAAAAAAGTACGCGACAAACGATCGACCCGGCAATAAATTCCGCATCGAACGGAGTTTTTTGCCGGGTTTTTGCGTGGGGAAGGCTGGGCGAGCGTGCGCTTGCTTGAGAGACTGTCTTCGCAAAACATTCTGGCACGTCGAAAAATTCTACAGAAACCTGGGCTTCATCCGCATCTGCGCCGTTACGAGTGGGCCGCGCGGAAGAAGCTTGGCACGAAACTTGCTTTACTATGATTGCGATTGCGTTTTGAAACCGATTACATTCCGCTTTCGGGGAAGCAGGACGGTTTCTGGCTAGAATCAACAACAAGGAGGAAGAACAGTGAATCAAGCAAACGATCGCGCCAATTCGCGACGCATCACGGGAAACATCTTCAAAGGTTCGATCGGCAATCTGATCGAATGGTATGACTGGTATGTCTACTCTGCGTTTGCCGTGTACTTTTCATCCGAGTTTTTTCCAAAAGGAGACCCGACCAGCCAGTTGCTCAACACAGCGGCCATCTTCGCCATCGGCTTTTTGATGCGCCCGATCGGAAGCTTGCTGATGGGTCGCTACGCCGACCGTCACGGCAGACGGGCAGCGCTGACGCTTTCGATTACGGTCATGGCCAGCGGTTCCCTGATTATCGCCTTGACGCCAGGCTATAGCACTATTGGCATTTATGCGCCTATTATTCTCGTTCTCGCTCGCCTGCTGCAAGGTTTGTCCCTGGGGGGAGAATACGGCACCTCCGCGACGTATTTGTCCGAGATGGCAAGCAGCGGCCGCCGCGGCTTCTACTCCAGCTTCCAGTACGTCACTTTGATTGCCGGACAGCTTTTGGCTCTTGGGGTACAGATCGTGCTCCAGCAAATTCTCAGCGAAGCCGACATGCACGCATGGGGCTGGCGCATTCCGTTCGTCATCGGAGCATTGGGCGCTTTGGCTGTACTGTGGCTGCGCCGTTCGATGGACGAATCCGAGCAATTTTCGAAAATGGAGAAAAAGAGCCGCGAGAGCGCAGGAACCTTGCGCGCCTTGATGAAGCATCCAAAAGCGGTGCTGACGGTTGTCGGTCTTACGCTCGGTGGAACGATTGCTTTTAACACGTACACGACGTATTTGCAAAAATTCATGGTCAACACAGTGGGACTCCCGAAAGAGACCGTGAGCTGGATCAACTTTACGGCCCTGTTGGTCTTCGTAGTGCTGCAACCGATTGCGGGCATGCTGTCTGACCGGATCGGCCGCCGTCCGCTCTTGATGACCTTCGGGATTGTAGGGACGCTGTTTACCGTACCGATGTTCCTGATGATGGAGCAGACGAAAAGCCCGATGGTAGCCTTCCTGTTGATGCTGACAGGTCTTATCATCGTCACCGGCTACACCTCGATCAACGCGATTGTCAAAGCGGAGCTGTTCCCGACGGAAATTCGCGCGCTCGGCGTAGGCTTCCCGTATGCGATCACCGTTGCCGTGTTCGGGGGAACCGCAGAGTTCATCGCGCTCGGACTGAAAAACATCGGCTCCGAATCGCTGTTCTACTACTACGTCGCCGGCTGTATTGCGATCAGCCTGATTACGTACTGGCGCATGGGCGAGACGTCCAAAGAGTCTCGCATCGAAGCCGAGCTGGACACGAACAAGAACGCAAGCTAAACACGAAGCAGGAGCTTTTGAAACAGCAAAGCCGCCCGGACGATCCCGGCGGCTTTTTGCTGTTTTTCTGCTTTGTCGCTACGACAGGTAGACGTCCAGTGCCGCCTGAACGACGCGTCCCGCGTGCACTCTCGCTCCGTGGCGAATGAGCACCGCCTCCAGCGCTCCGAGCAGGTGCAGGATGTTTTGCTTGCGGCAACTGTAGCCTATCGTTTCGATGCGCCAGATTTTCCCTTTCAGCAGGCCAAAGGAGCTGGCGATCTCGATCTGAAATTCTTGCAGCAGCATCGCCCGGACCGACTCGCTGTAAAGCTGCAAGCTCATCGCCCGCAAAACGCTCGGCTCGGCTTCGACGGGGTCAGGTGTCATAATCGTCCGCTGGGAAACCGCCAATGGTTTGTTCGTGCCCAAATCCCTCTCTCCCGGTTTTCTTTTCTATAGAGAAAAACCGTTCCCCCCGAAACGTTCCGGAAGAAACGGTTGCTTGCGTTCTTGGCTGTCCAAGCGTCTTTGTCAAAAGTCGATCTTGAAGTTCAAGAAGCCTGCCTTGCGCAGCGCTTCGTAGATGATGACGAGGGCAGGGCCGAGAATCAGTCCGAAAAAGCCCATCACCTGAAAGCCGAGAAACAGGCTGACCAGCGCAGCAAGGGCGCTGATCCCCAGATTGGAGGCGAGCACTTTCGGCTCCACGATCCGCCGCACGACCGTAATCACGAGGAACAAAATAATCAGCCCGATCGCGAGGCGTGTATTGCCAGTCAAAAAGTTGTAAACCGCCCACGGCACGAGAAACGAGCCTGTGCCCAAAATCGGCAAAATATCTACGAGCACGATCAGCAGGGCGACGACTGCCGCATACTTGACCTGCAAAATCAGCAGCCCCATAAAGGAGAGCAAAAACGTCATCAGGCTGAGGATGATCTGGGCCCGCAAAAAGCCGACGGTCGCGCGGTTCAACTGGGAGAGCACCACGTTGACCTTTTCCCTGGCAGATACTGTGAACATCCGCATGAAGCCTGCGCGCAGCCGCGGCAAGTCGAGGCTGATGAGAAACAGGGCAACGAGGTAAATGATCGTGCTGATGAGAAAGCCCGGGATGATGGCCGCTACGCCCAGGATGGCTCGTGCGACACTGGAGGCGCTCGTGATCGCCCAGTTTTTCAATCCGGCAAAAACGCTCTGGATCTGGACGACAGTCTCGGCGGGCAAAGTGGCGTAGTAGCTTTCCCAGCTCAGCAAGTACGACTCCACCAGTTCAAACAGATGCTGGGAAAAGGCGGGCAGCCGCTGGGCCAGGTCGATGCCCTGGATGACGATCTGCGTAGCGATCCAGTACAGCAGGATGCCGAACGTGACGAGAAAGAGCAAAAACGAAGCGATGACGGCGCTCATCCGGTTCATTTTGACCTTGCCGATCAGGAACTGGACGAGCGGCTCCAGCAAAATCGCGGTCAAAAGCGCGAGCAAAAACGGGACGGAGTAAGGCAAGAGAAACAGGGCAATGGCGGCCAGCAAGCCCAGGAGCAGCATTTTCCGAATTGTCATGAAAGTACTCCATTCTGATTAATGAGTCCGCAAATAACGTTAGGCTTATTTTATCATTTTTCCAGAATGCAACACAATGCGCCCGCTAATTTCGGGTAAAAAGCGGTGATTGTCAAAAAATAAAGAGAACTAAAAAGAATAGAAAAAAGGGGAGTAGCCAAAAAATCATGATATGATTTTCATCTATATAGCACTTCATTTTGGTGAGTGTGTATATAGTGTGTCAAAACCAGATTCCATACTTTACTAGCGAGGTGTCAGAATGAAGCGGTTTGGGTTAGCGATTCAAATTGTCATCGGACTCATTCTGGGTATCCTGGTGGGTGCTATTTTTTATGGCAATCCAGCAGTGGCTACCTATTTACAGCCTATTGGCGATGTATTTCTCCGCTTGATTAAGATGATTGTCGTTCCGATCGTAGTTGCCACCCTGATTGTCGGGGTAGCGGGCGTAGGCGACATGAAAAAGCTCGGAAAAATCGGCGGAAAAACCATCCTCTATTTTGAAATCGTTACCACGATTGCCATCGTCGTCGGTCTTTTGGCCGCGAACCTGTTCAAGCCAGGTGTGGGCGTCGACATGTCCCATCTGACGAAAACGGATATTCATACGTATGTAGAGACTGCGGAAACGACGCAAAGTCACAGTATGATTGACACATTCGTGAATATTGTTCCGAAAAACGTGTTTGATGCCATCGTCCGCGGGGACATGCTGGCGATTATTTTCTTCTCCGTCCTGTTCGGCCTCGGTGTCGCAGCCGCCGGAGAAAAAGGAAAGCCCGTCCTTGCCTTCTTCCAGGGTGTGGCAGACGCGATGTTCTGGGTCGTGAACACGATCATGCGCTTTGCGCCGTTCGGCGTTTTCGCCCTGATCGGGGTGACCGTCTCCAAGTTTGGCCTGTCCTCCCTCGTTCCGCTGGGCAAGCTGGTCATTTTGGTGCACGTGGCGATGCTGTTCTTCATTCTCGTCGTGCTGGGAACGATCGCGCGCATCAGCGGCGTCAAAATTACGGCCATTCTGCGCATTTTGAAGGACGAGCTGCTCCTGGCCTACTCCACTTCCAGCTCTGAGACGGTACTGCCGAAGATCATGGAAAAAATGGAGAAAATGGGCTGTCCAAAGGCGATTACTTCCTTTGTCATCCCGACAGGGTATTCGTTCAACCTGGATGGTTCAACGCTGTACCAGGCTCTGGCGGCCATGTTCATCGCGCAAATGTACGGGATCGACATGCCGATCAGCGCCCAGATTACCTTGATGCTCGTGCTCATGGTAACGTCCAAAGGGATCGCTGGCGTGCCGGGCGTATCGTTTGTCGTATTGCTCGCGACACTCGGCTCCGTAAATATCCCGTTGGAAGGACTCGCCTTTATCGCTGGTGTAGACCGTCTGCTCGATATGGCCCGCACGGTAGTCAACGTAGTCGGCAACGCGTTGGCAGCAATTGTCATCTCCCGCTGGGAAGGACAGTTTGACCAAAAGAAAGCCGATCAGTACGTTCGTGAAGTGAAAGCGCAAGCGAGCGCAGCTTAACTTTTCCTGTCACGATCAATAAACAGAAGAGCCTCTTGCCAGGTGTTCATCCGGCAAGAGGCTTTTTTTGCGTTGGCGTGCCCAAAAGCGATAGGTGGCTTTTGTCCGCGCGTAAAAGACAAGCTCCGGCATTTTGTTGCTTGACACCAAAAACAAAGAAGCAGTACTATGATGTAAACAAAATGATAATAACAATTTGTTAATAACAAAACATCTGTAACATTGCGCAGACGCAAAAGAGGTGGTTCCATGACACAAAAATCGCTTGTCAATAAACAGGGGCAAACCGAAGAGGAGTTTTTGCGGACGTATGACGCGAGCCAGTTTGAGCGGCCTTCCGTGACTGTCGACATGCTCGTTTTTACCGTGATGGACGAACAGGAGGAAAATTACCGCAAGCTCTCGCCCAAGTCTTTGAAAATATTGCTCGTGAAGCGCGGCGAGCATCCGTATTTGGGTCAGTGGGCGCTGCCGGGCGGGTTTGTCTCGCCGCACGTGAGCCTGGAGGAAGCGGCCACGCGCGAGCTGTTTACGGAAACGAATCTCGACAATATTTACCTTGAACAGTTGTACACATGGGGAGATGTCGGCCGGGACCCGCGGACGCGCGTCATCAGCACCTCGTACATGGCGCTGGTGGACAGCTCGGCGCTGCGTTTGCAGGCGGGGGACGATGCGGACGAGGCCGAGTGGTTTCGCCTCGAAGACAAATGGCTCAAGGAGACGAAAACAGCGACACCGGACGGTACCGTGACCGAAAAATGGGTCGAGCTGCGCCTCGCAAACGAGCGGGAGGAGCTGTCGGCCACGATCAAGGTGACGAAAACCGTCTCGGGCCGGATCGTGCGAGAGACGCGGGAGATCGTGGAGACGAACAAGATCGCGTTCGATCATGCCAAGATGATTCAGTACGCGCTGGAGCGGCTGCGCGGCAAGATCGAATACACGGATATCGCCTTTGCGCTCATGCCGGAGCTGTTTACGCTCGGCGAGCTGCAGCAGGTGTACGAAGTCATTTTGGGCAAGGAGCTGCTCGCCGCGGCGTTTCGCCGGAAGGTGGCAGACAAGGTGCTGGAAACGAATCAATACAGAAAGCATGCAGGGCATCGGCCATCCAAATACTACCGCTTCAACCCGGCGTGGATGGATCAGACATAGTCCCTGCAAGGGGGAAAAAATCATGAATCCAGGAAACAATCGCGACCGTCGCTCCAAAACGGCGCATGAGACGCTTGGCCTATTGGATCAAGGCTTCTACGTGAATCGCAGAGGGGAAAAAGTCAGCTTCGCCGCGGAGCAATCTGCCGCCATCCGCCATTCGCGTCTGTACCGGCCGGACGATCTCGGCGCCGAGTCGCTGCCGATGCCGGCGCGTGCAGGGCGTGCCAAGATCCAGGTGACAGCCGAATCGAGCCTGGGCGCAGCCGAACGGCTCATCGTGCGCGAACAGCGCGAGAACACTGTATGCTTGAACTTCGCTTCGGCCAAAAATCCCGGCGGCGGGTTTCCGGGCGGAAGCCAGGCACAGGAAGAGAGCCTGGCGCGCGCTTCCGGGCTGTTGGATCAGCCGTACCTGCTGTCGTTCGTCACCGCTCCGGCCGTGAATGCGGGAGTCGTCCGCGAGCGCGAGCCGGAAAACGCAGGGCAGATCGGACCTGTCATGAAGGAGCGCATTCGCAAGGTGCTGCGCGCCTCCGCGATCCACGGGAACCGGACGGTCATCCTGGGCGCGTACGGCTGTGGCGTTTTCCGCAACCAGGCAAAAGACGTGGCCGACTACTTTGCGCAAGTGCTGCTCGACGAAGAGTACGCGAAGCTGTTTGACGACATCGTGTTTGCCATCTACGACCATTCGGCGCGGCAGGAAAACGTGCGGGTGGTAGCGGTCGAGGATCGGGCCGACAGCGACGAGACGTACGATTGGGAGGCGGGGGCCGCCGACATCAAGCGCAAGATCGGCAGGCCGATTGATCTCGTCTTCAGCTCGGAGCCGTCGTACGACCCGATTTTTCGCCGCCTGTATCCCGGAGCCAAACATGTCGTGCTCGACGGGGCGCGCAGCCAGGTGCCGATCTCGGCGACGCAGATCAGAAGCGAAGGCGTTTTTGCCCATTGGCAGCACATCCCGGCGGTAGTCCGGCCGTCTTTTGTGAAAAAAGTCGTCGTAGTCGGGACGGAAAGCTGCGGCAAGTCGACCTTGCCCCGCTACCTGGCGAAAATGTACAACACGGTGTTTGTCGAGGAGTACGGCCGCACGATCTGCGAGGAAGTAGGCGGCTGCGACACGATCTTGACGAAGGAGTATTTCCCGCACATCGCCTACGCCCACAAAATGAAGGAGTACGAGGCGGGCAAGCAAGCCAACAAGCTGCTGTTCATTGACACGGAGGCGGTTGTCACCCAGTTTTACTCCGAGTTGTACACCGGGCACAGCTTCCCGGTGCTCGACGAGATCGCCCGCGAGCAACAGTACGATCTGTGGCTGCTCCTGGAACCGGATGTTGCCTGGGTCGATGACGGTCTGCGGGTGCACGGAGCAGAGCAGGTGCGCTGGGACAATCACGAAAAGCTGTGCCGGATGCTGGACGAACGGGGCATCTCCTACGTGACGATCACGGGAGATTACGCGCAGCGGCTGACGGCTGCCATGCAGCATGTGAATCAACTGTTGTAAATGTCTTCTCAACAGGTCGGAATTAAGCTAGACTAAAGTCACTAAACGATTCTGACAAAAGAAGGGAGCATACTGCATGCAGACGATCGCACAGCCGCTGTCCCCCTTGAGCCTGAAGGAATGGGCGGTCGCCGTCAAAGCGCTCGGGGAAGGCGAGCAGATCATTACGATCCGCAAGGGCGGGCTATACGAAGAAACAAGAGAATTCCGATTGGAAAATAATTTATTTTACCTGTATCCGACTTACGAGCACCAAAAACGCGACATGGTAAAGCCAGCGTATCATCACCTGCTGGACGCGACGCTTGCAGGCTGGTCGAGCGAGCAAACGACGGTCGCCATCGAGTATTTTGCGGAAGTGACAGACGATGTGGAGCTGATGGACGAAGCCAAGCTGCGCGCGCTGTCGCCGCATCACATCTGGACGGACAATTTTGCCGACGTGCGCTTGCACTGGAAAAAAAAGCAGCCGCTGCACATTTTGTTCGTGCGCACGTATCGGCTGGCGCAGCCGGCGGTCATTCCGATTGAAGCCGCGTACCAAGGCTGCAAATCGTGGCACGACCTGCTCGTGGAGCTGCCGAGAAGCGAGTTTGCGCCTGTGCTGACCGACGAGGAATACGCGCAGAAAAAAGCGGCCGTCATGGCGATTTTGCAAGCATAAGCGTTCAAGAAAAAACCGTTCATTGGATGAGCGGTTTTTTTGTACGGAGAGGATATCAGTATCCGTGCAACTAAGGCTGCGTCAAGTTTTCTAATGAAGTTTTCACCACTGGCCTGGCGCCGCCAAGTTTGCTAGTGCCTGGTCCGCTGTCACAGCGGCGATGAAATAGCCGATGGGAAGGGAATCCGCAAAAGATAGGGAAATAATTGGGGTGGCCCCACGTTTCTCAAGTGGGAGGAATGGCTCGAAAACGGCCTGCGAGCAGCAAGGACGCCCGGGCAACAGAAGCCGACTGCCTCCGGTCACAAACCATGCTGGGAGGGATTTTTCATGAAAGCGGTTTTGGTAACAGAGTTGGGTGGTCCAGAAAAGATGATATATACGGATGTCGAGCTGCCAGCCATTTCGTCTACGCAGGTGCTCATTCGCGTAGACATGGCGAGCGTCAATTTTGCCGACATCAAATCGCGCTACGGCAAAAAAGGGGCAGCCAAGCTGCCGTTTATTCCCGGACTGGATGCGACAGGGGTGATTGAAGCGATCGGTTCCGAAGTAAAAGGCTTGCAAGTAGGACAGCGCGTCATCGCTTTTCCGGCGAACGGCTCGTACGCCGAATACGTGGCTGCGGAAGAGGCGCTGACATTCGCGATTCCCGAGCAGATCAGCACGGAAACAGCGGCTGCCTGCCCGGTTGTGTCGTTTACGTCCTATCAACTGCTGGCAAAAGTCGGCCGTCTCGCCAAAGGCGAAACGGTCCTGATTCACGCTGCGGCAGGAGGGATCGGGACAACTGCGATTCAACTGGCGAAGCTTTTGGGAGCGGGGCGCGTCATCGGGACGGTCGGCAGTTCGGCCAAGGCAGAGGTCGCTTTGCAGGCGGGGGCGGATTACGTCATCTGCCACGACAAGGAAGATTTCGTGGAAAAAGTGCGGGAGCTGACGGATGGAGCGGGCGCCGACGTCATTTTGGACTCGATCTCCGGACAGGTGAGCGAACGCAGCATGGAGTGCCTCGCCTGGTACGGCCGGCTCGTGCATTTCGGCAATGCGAGCGGGGAAATCGGACAGATTCGCACGCTCGATTTGCACGCGAGTTGCCGCTCGGTGCTCGGCTTCAGCTTCGGCACGACGCGCAAGCTGCGCCCGCAGCTTTTGCAAGATACGGCCCGACAGGTCATTGGCTATTTGGCGGAAGGCAAGCTCGACATCAAGATCGGCAAACTGTTTTCACTGGAAGAGGCAGCGAGCGCCCACGCCTGGGTGGAGAGCAGGCAGAGCACGGGAAAAGTGCTGCTGAAGGTGCGCCCGTAAGCGGCAAAGCGGATGGAAGCTCTCCCTGCGGTTCAGCCAGCGGGGGGCTTTTTTCCAAACTACAGTTCAGCCCACGAGGTGACAGCGATGAAAATCGTAGCAGCAAGCGAGCTGCCGAAAAGCGTTATTGCGGATTTTTTTACCGTGAACTGGGGCAGCCCGCAAATGGTTATATCGAGCGGCGTCTTTCGCTGTGACGAGCTGGACGGGTATGCCGTCCTCGGCGAAGACGGCGCGATCCAGGGGTACGTCAGCTACGTGCTGGAGGCCAAGGAGTGCGAGATTATTTCTTTGGACAGCCTGGCGGAGAACAAAGGGATCGGCTCCAAGCTGCTGGCAAAAGCGGAGCAGACAGCGCGGGAACACGGCTGCCTGCGCATGAAGCTGGTGACGACCAACGACAACCTGCACGCGATGGGCTTTTACCAGCGCCGGGGCTATCAGTTGTCCGCGCTGTACGCGAATGCCGTGGAAAAAGCGCGGGCGATCAAGCCGGAAATCCCGCTCGTCGCAGACAACGGGATTCCGATTCGCGACGAGATTTTGCTGGTGAAGCCGCTATAGAACAAAGGAAGATACCGCGAAGCTGGCACGAAAAGCAAGCAGCGCTCGTATGCGCGGGGAGACGCGATAGACAGGAGGCGATTTTTCCGCCTCCTTTTCTTTTTGGCGCTGCGCACCCCAGGCAAAGGCATGGCCAGGGATAACAGCAGCAAAAGACAGCCGAGAGTGCAGTTGCGCCTACAGCCGCGGGAGCAGTTATCCATACATTTGCGAAAACAGTTACGCCTCCAACAGTTATTGACATTCAGAACTGTAAGAATTAAGATTACAGTACTCTTGCGAAAGGGGCCGTCTCAGACGTGAATAGTGAGTTTACGATTGCTGTTCACAGCTTGGCTTTGTTGGCTCATCTACCGGGACATATGGCAAGCAGTGAGCTTATTGCACAAAATGTATGCACCAATCCCGCGAGGATTCGCAAAATCATGGGGATTCTGCGTAAAAACGGATTCGTGAAGACAAAAGAGGGCGTAGGGGGCGGCTATATGCTGGCGTGCGACCCCGGCGACGTGACCTTGGCCGCGATTTACCGTTCGATGTCGACAGGGACGCTGAAGCCGCACTGGTGCTCGGGCGACCCGAAGGAAGCGTGCCTCGTGTCCGCCAACATGCATGGCGTCATGGATCAGATTTTTACGGAAGCGGAGTTGTACTACACCAAATATTTGGAGCAGCTTACGATCCAGACGGTTCTGGATAAAGTTCGTCAGGGACAGGGCCAGTGTCAAGGGCAGAATCGCCAGTAGGCAGGCAACATTTTCAACTGGAAACTGTAACTTTTTTAACTACAATTTAAGGTGGTGCGTTCGAATGAATCGGGAAAAGATGCTGGCAAGTAGCGAGTGGGTAATGGGCAAGTCCAAGCATGGCGAGTTGGTGCAAGGCTTCGTGGAAACCGTCGATTCATCGCGGGGCATTGCGCACGTTTTTGTAGTCAAGAGTGACAACGAAGAGGCGATCGGCAGGCTCGCGGCCATTCCGCTGCAACGGCTGGAGCGCATGTCGACAGGCACCTTTGACGACCTGGAACAACTGCATGACCTGATCGAGCTGGCGCTCGTGACAAAAGACAAAGCGTGGTTCATGGAGCTGACCGCGAAGCTGCAGGAAAAACAACAAACGGCGTCAGAAAGACAAAGCCGCAAGACGAGAAGCTTTTCCGCGCGAAACCGCCTGGGAACTTCTGCAATCTGGGAGCAATAACTTTTTTTCATACAGGGGAGGAGTACCGACGATGTCTACCGTGAATCAGAGCATCTGGTTTGAAAAAGGAATGAGCTTTGCCGAGTATCGCGCGAGCATGAACGTCAACCAGCAGGAGCTGGGACGCGTCTACGAGCAGCTTGCGTTTACCGAGGAAGACCTGGCGTTTTGGAAGGAGCTGTCCGCTCGCAACTGGAAAGGCGTCGTGCTGACTGCCGACTGGTGCGGGGATGCTGCTCTGTGCGTTCCGGTCATCCAGCGCATCGCCGAGGAAAGCAATATCGAGCTGCGCTTCCTCATCCGCGACGAAAACCTGGAGCTGATGGACCAATATCTCACCAACGGCACGGCGCGGGCGATCCCGATGTTCATTTTTCTCGACCAGGACGGAAACGAAGCCTGTGTATGGGGACCTCGCTCGCCGGAGGTGCAGGAGATGATTACGACGGCTCGCGCAACGCTCCCTGCGGCCGATGCGCCTGATTTTGAAGAAAAGCAAAAGCAGTTGTACCGCACGTTCAAGGAGCAGATTACGACTGACCCGGCCGTGTGGCGCACTGTGATCGAAAGCGTGAAGGCGAAGCTTACAGCCTGAAAAAACAAAAATACAAATGGATAGGACTGGATAAATGAATACGAGTAACGCGGAGAGTAACGGGCGACCGATTCTCTTTCTCATGATAAACATGTTTATTGCCATGCTGGGAATTGGCTTGATTATTCCGATCTTGCCCGAGTTTTTGAAGGAATTTGGGGCAGGCGGGAAGACCGCCGGTTACCTGGTGGCGGCATTTGGTTTGACGCAGTTTCTGTTCTCGCCGATCGCGGGAGAATGGTCGGATAAATACGGCCGCAAAATCATGATCGTATCCGGCCTGGTGCTGTTTACGATCTCCAACCTTGTGTTTGCCCTCGCCGAGCATACGTGGGTGCTCTACCTCTCCCGCCTGATCGGGGGAATCGGGGCAGCTTCGATGATTCCTTCCATGCTCGCCTACGTGGCGGACATCACGACGGAAGACAAGCGGGGAAAAGGGCTGGGCCTGCTCGGCGCCGCGATGTCGCTCGGATTCGTGATCGGGCCGGGCATCGGCGGTTTTCTCGCCGAGCTTGGACTGCGGATGCCGTTTTATATTTCGGCGGCGGTCGGTGCCGTGGCGACGATCGGCTCCTTGCTGTTTCTGTCTGAGTCGTTGCCAAAAGAAAAGCAACTGGCAGCTCGCCAGTCGGAGGCGAAGAAAGAAAACATTTTCCTGCAGCTCGGCAAGTCGTTTCAGTCGTCGTATTTCATCATGCTGGTGCTGATTTTTACGATGACCTTTGGACTGGCGAACTTTGAAGTGATCTTCCCGCTCTTCGTAGACGCGAAGTTCGGCTACACGCCGCGCGACATCTCCATCATCATCACCGTGGGCGCCCTGGCTGGAACGATTGTGCAGGCGATGCTGATCGGGAAGCTGATTACCCGCTTCGGGGAAAAGAAGCTTATCAACTGGACGTTTTTCAGCTCGGCCGTGACGATGGTGCTGATGTTGTTATCAGGAAATTTCTGGTATATGCTCGTCCTGACGGTGCTGTTCTTCACGCTGACGTCGATCATGCGCCCGGCGATCAATACGCTGATCTCCAAGCGGGCCGGGGATGAACAAGGGTTTGTGGCAGGGATGAACAACGCCTACATGAGCCTGGGCAACATTTTCGGCCCGGCAGTGGCGGGTACGCTGTACGGCATGCATGTGAACGCGCCGTATTTGTTCGGGGCAATCGTTCTCGTGCTCAGCCTGTTCCTGTCGCGCATGGAGAGCCGACGCAGCATGAAGCGGGTGGCGGCGTAAAAAAGGTTGTTCCGTCTTCTCGTGGCGATGGTTTTCCGCACAAGGATGGCAACGCGAGATGAAATCTCGTCCCTGCGGGGGCGGGATTTTTGCGTTTTTCAGACGGGGGATCTCCCGATAAAAGACGAGCAGAAACGCAAATGCATCAGCTATAATCTAACTATCGTCGAGTGAAAAAAACTATTTTCTGCTAGAGCTTCTTTGAAACCAGAGGTGGCATGATGTTAAAACGTTTATTGGTTTCCGGATACAAGGCTCACGAGCTTGGCATATTCAATGAAAAAAATCCGGGGCTGGCGATTATCAAGACAGCACTGAGGCGGGAACTCGCAAGACTCCTGGAGGAAGAGCTGGAATGGGTCATCATATCCGGCCAACTCGGGGTAGAAATGTGGGCAGCCGAAACGGTTCTCGAATTAAAAAAGGAGTATCCCCAGCTAAAGCTGGCGGTCATTACTCCGTTTTTGAACCAAGAGGAAAAGTGGAAAGAAGAAACACAGGATTACTACCGAAATATTGTAAGGCAAGCCGACTATATCAACAGCGTCTATCAAACGCCTTACCAGGGTGTTTGGCAACTTCAGGAGAAAGACAAATTTTTGCTCTCCCATTCAGACGGTCTTTTGTTAGTTTACGATGAAGAAAACGAAGGCTCCCCGAAGTTTTTAAGCAAGCTCGCCGCGAATAAAGCGGATCAAGGCGACTATCAGTTTTTTCGCATTAACGCCTACGACTTGCAGAGCATCGCAGAGGAACAGCAGCGACAATTATACAATGACTATTTCTAAGCGGCCGCGTGCTGGGGCGGGGCATCCACGACTGCCGCAAGCGGCTGGAGCTGCCGATTGACAAACGGGTTGTCGTCACGCTCGATCTTGGCGGCGAACTGCGGGCGGCGCCAAGCCGTTTGGCGCATTTGTTGCGAGAGAGCGTGCTGCTGTCGGTTGTGCTGTACACGTCAGGGCCGACGCTTGCGATCGTTTCGTTTGGAGAAAAAGCGTTCGGCTTGCAAGCTCGAATCAGCAAAAAGGATAGGGAGGCGCGGCACGAATGCTACGCTCCCTATCCTTTTTTTCGCTTCCAGAAGGGCAGGTTTTCTACTGCTCGTCCTGCTTTCGTTCAACCAGCCGCGGCCCGGAAGGCTGAAGCTCCTCTGAATGCTCCGCTTCTACCAACCGCTTCAAGGCGTTCAGCTTGTTGTCCCAGAAGCGCTCGTAGTAGGACAGCCAGCTTTTCAGCTCTTCCAGCGGCTCGGGCTGCATCCGATACCTCGTCTCGCGACCTACGCGCTGTTCCTTGACCAGTCCGGCCTCGGACAATATGCGCAAATGCTTGGAAACGGCTGTGCGGCTGATCGGAAAGTGCCGGCTGATGGCCGTCACGGGCATCTCCTGATCGGTCAGCAATTGCAGCAGCTTGCGGCGCGTCGGATCGGCGATGGCTTGAAAAACGTCGTGCTTGGCAGTAGAGCTGCTCATTTACGCTTCCACATACTCTTTCAGTTTAGGCAGCACGGAAGAATCCCAGCCCTGGTTCATTCGGTCGCGCACGACTGCATGGCTTTCGCCGAACTCGGTCACAGTATCTGGCGACCAACCGGAATGGATCAGCGTAAATTCAGTCGTTTCGCCCAAATCTTTCAAGGCGAAAGTGATGACCCAGTCTTTTCCCCACTTGAACACCAGGCGGTTTGGCGGATCAATCTCCTGCACGACGCAAGGCGAATCGCCATAAGGGGAATGGATGGTAAAGGCATGTCCGGCTACAGGCTGAAAATCGTTGGGCATGAACCAAGCGGCAATCCCGTCTGCTGTAGCGACCGCGTCCCAAACTTTTTGCAAGGGAGCGTTGAAAACTTGTGTCTGAACGATATCAGGAATAGTGTTGGACATGAATACGCCTCCGTATCAGTAAAGTAGTTTCCTAGTTTGCGCATGGAAATGAAACCAATACGTTTCGCTTTTTGTAGTATAGGAAACCGAATGGTTGCATGTCTATGGATAATTAGGAAAAGAAAGATTTGACAGCCTGCAGCCGACCTACCGGAAGAGGCGGAGCAGCCGATTTTCAACGATGACAAGAGTCGCACTTTCATCCAGTCGTTTCAAATTACAGCAGAAATCAGCGTACAGGCGCAAAAGTTCCAGCATTGCGGCATTTCCTGGGCACAACAAGCCATGAACGCGATTCAAAGAAAACGAGACGGTTCCACTCGGGTATCGCTTCCGCGTAGCGATTTTCGCAAACATTTTTTCGCAATCTAGTTTTTTTACAAGGAATTTTCAGATTAATAGAGAAAAGGGGGAGGTGCAAAAAAGACGAGCATTCATCAGGAAGCGAGGAAAGACAGATGAACGAGAGCAAACGGAAGGTGGGCGTCATCGGCGCAGGCGTCATGGGCGAGCGGATGATGAACGCCCTTCGCACCCACGAAAAATTCAGCGTCGCGGCAGTGAGCGACGTGTCTGCCGAACGGGCGCAGGAGGCCGCGCAAAAATCCGGCAATGTGCCGTGGTACACCGATTACAAGGAGCTGTTGGCAAAAGAAGAGCTGGACGCCGTCTACCTGGCCGTCCCGCCGAAGTTCCATCATGCGATCGCTCTGGACGTATTGGCGCACAAAAAGCATTTGCTGTGCGAAAAGCCGCTCGCTAATTCGCTCGCAGAAGCCGAGGACATGCTGGCGGCAGCCAAAGACGCAGGCGTCGTGCACGCGATGAACTTTCCGCTCTACTATCAGGGCATTTTCCCCGCGCTGCGCAGCAGGCTGGAGGAGATCGGCGAGATTCGCCGGATTGATATTTTGACCCATTTCCATACGTGGCCGCGCCCGTGGCAGCAGACGCCGTGGCTGTCCGGCCGGGAGCAGGGCGGCTTCATCCGCGAGGTTTTGCCGCATTTTACCCATTTGACCTACGCCTTGTTCGGAGATTTGCAGGTCATCCGCTCGGACGTAGACTATCCGCAAGACCCGGAAGCGTGTGAAACGGGCGTCTCGGCCTTCCTGCGCCTTGCTTGCGGCACTCCGGTCACGATCAACGGACTGGCGGGCATCGCGCACCAGGAGCATCTGGACTACCGTATTTACGGCACCAAAGGCACCTTGAGCGTAGTCAACTGGAGCAAGCTGTTTGTCGGGGGAGAGGGAGAAGCGCCTGTGGCCGCAGACGTGCCAGAACTGGACCGCCTCTCGCTGTTGCTCGACGAGCTGGCGCTTGCCATCGACGGGCAGGAAGCCAGACTGGTGACGTTTGAGACAGGGGTAAAAGTCCAGAAAGTGTTGGAAGGTTTGCTCGGTCACGCGTAACCACGCGTAACGGATACACATGAGAATCCCCTCGCGAAAAAAGCAGCGCCCATCGGCTCATCTCATCATCGGATGAGCCGATGGGGACGCCTGCTTGCGGCCGGAGGGGATTTTTCAATGCACACGCAGGGCAGGGTACACAAAAGTTTTTAGGGTCACGCCTGTAAACGAGCAGCCCGCCGCCTTGGGATGCCCGCCACCTCCGTAGTGGGCCGCGATCACCGACAGGTCCACGTCGTCGCGAATCGTGCGAAAGCTGATTCTGCCTTTTCCGGGATCGAGCATCGCGACAAAATCGAGCGTCTCATCGCTTTTGCACAAAAAGTTTCCCGTCGTCGATTGGTACTGCTCCAAAAAGACGACGCCGACGTTGTACGTTCTCGGCTCGTCCAGATCAATTTCGACGTTCAGGCGCTTCATCTGCTTTGCCTTTTTCTGCTCAAACTCCGCGATTCTTCTCTCCTCTGTGTAGATCAGGAGAGCTTCCCAGTCCTCGAACGCGAACTGCTCCACGTCCTCGCTGCGCAGCCGCCCGATCACCTGGTCGGCAAAAGTGCCGCGCTCCGCCAAATAAAACAAGAGGTTCAACTGGTTCGCCTGCACATTTCCGGTCGCTTCCCAGTCCCACGTATCAAACGCCCGCACCAGCTCCACGTAGTCGGTAAGCACGTCTGTGGGCGCCAAAAGCCCTTTGCTTCGCAAGTAATCGTAATAAAGGCTGGTCGCCGCAGTCTTCTGTCCCGCTGCTTCGACGATGACGTTCGCCCAGTCGTACTTCGCGGACAGGGGTAGCGACGTCGGGTGATGGTCGATTAGGACAAACGAATGCCCTTGCTCGACTTTTTTCTGAATCAAGGACGCCACTTCTTCGTTGACGCCCACATCTGTAATGACGACGGACATCTCCGGCGAAAACTCTTCGGCAAGAAACGTCTGGACTTCCTGGTTGACGGTATAGGGTTCATGATGTCAATGGAAGGAAACACTTGCACCTTTGTTTGCGGAAACTGCTTGTGGAAGTCGATCAAAAGCGAAGTGAGGCGGTAGTCGAGGTCGGACGGCAGCACCGCTACGCGCAAATGCCCCGCGTGCATATGGGTCAGGTCGGCAATCGCTGTCCGGGCACTTTCCAGATGCTGAACGATTTGCAAGGCGTGGTGCTCCAGGATCGCGCCAGCCTCGGTCTTCACCGTTTTTTTCCCGATCCGGTCGAACAGCGGCACGCCGACTTCATCCTCCAGCACGCGGATTTGCTGGCTCAACGTCGGTTGGCTAATGCCCAGCTTATAGGCGGCCTCGGAAAAATGCAGCTCGTTGCACAGCATGAGAAAATATTGCAACTGACGAAATTCCATGGCGCCTCCCTTCTTTACCATAGTCTGTAACTATTATTTGTATAGAAAAAATAGAATTGATCTATTGTACGCACGGCTTTACACTTCATTCAAGGATAGAGGAAGGAAGTGTTTGCGTGCGGTTATTTTATTTGATTGCCGTTATTTTTTTGCTCTCATTGAACTTGCGGCCGTCCATTACGTCTGTCGGGCCGCTGCTCGATATCATCCAAACCGATTTGGGGATGAGCGGAGTAACGGCAAGCCTGATTACGACGCTCCCGGTATTTTGCATGGGGCTGTTTGCGCTTTTCTCCATCACGCTCAGCCAGCGCTTTGGCCTGGAGCGCTCGCTGCTTGTGGCGATCGTGATGATTTTTGCGGCGACAGCGTACCGGGTGCTCGTCTTGGACAGCGTGAGCCTGCTTGTGACCGCCCTGATTTCCGGGATTGGCATTGGCATCGCCGGGCCGCTTTTGTCCGGCTTTATCAAAAAGTACTTTCCTGGCAAGCCGGGTGCCGCCAGCATTTATTCCGTGTCGCTCGTCATCGGGGCTGCGATTGCGTCCAGCTTGTCGATCCCGCTGTTTACGGCGCTGGGCCAATCGTGGCAGTACTCGCTGTGCGTCTGGGCGCTCTTGGCCGTGCTCGCCGCAGCCGCGCTGCTCCCGTTGGCAAAACAAAAAGCGGGTAAGTCCGCCGCCCCCGTGCCCAAGCTTCGCATCAAAAGCGGGCGGATGATCGCAAGCATGCTGTTTTTCGGGTGCATGTCCTCGATGTTTTACATGATAACCGCCTGGCTGGCTCCGCTCGTGCAAGCGGCAGGGATGAGCCATGCGCAGTCGGGATTGGTGCTGACGCTGTTTACGATCATTCAAATCCCGGTCAGCTTTCTCATCCCGGTGATTGTCAGCCGCACTGGCAACCGCAATCGCTGGCTGTTCACCTGTGCCCTGGCTGAGCTGGTCGGCATCGCCCTGTTGCTCGTTCACGCTTCGCCGTGGCTTGCGACCGTGTTTCTCGGGATCGGGGCAGGCGGCTTGTTCCCTTTGGCGCTGTTGATCCCGATTGAAGAGGCGGACAGCGCGCAGGAAGCTACGTCGTGGTCGGCCGTCATGCAGTTTGGCGGGTACATGCTCGGCTCGCTCGGGCCTGTGCTGATCGGGCTGGCTGTCGATCTGTTCGGCGACTTTACGTTTGCCCTGGTCGCGATGCTCGTTATCATCGGCTGTCTGCTGCTTGCAATCAGCAAGCTGGGTCCGCGCCAAAAGGAAAAGCACCAGGCAGCGCCACACGCCGCCGGAAGAGAAGAGGCCGTCCGCTAGAGGCGGTCTTTTTCTTGCGGCCGCTCACTGCAACGCCTTGTTTTGCATCAAAAAGTCGATAAACGTGCGCATAATCCCGTTCACGGGTGTATCCTTCAAGTAAATCAGCTCGAAGTTGCGGTTGATTTGCGGCAGGTTGAGGACGTCTACCTCTTTCAGCTCGCCGTCGCTCAAATCTTTGCTGATCGCAAAGCGGGGCAAAAAGGCGATGCCGAGCTTCTGCTTGACCATCCGTTTGACGACCTCGATGTTGTCCGCCTCCATGACGACGTTGTTTTGCAGTTGAAAATGACTGAACGCGTTGTTAATCAGCTTCCAGTCCAGCGAGCCGCGGTTGAACAAGATGAGCCGTTCGCGGGCGACTTCCTCGATCGACACCTGATGGCGATAGGCAAACGGATGCTCGGGATAAATCGCCAGCACCATATCGTCGGACATGAGCTGAATCCGGTTGATCTGCGGATGGTTGACCGCCCTCGCGATACCGAACGACACCTCGTGGTTGAGCACCATATCGAGCACCTGATGCGAATGTCCGGTGAGGATCGTCAGCTTGATTTTCGGATAAAGCTGCTGAAACTGCTCCACGAGATCCGGCAAGATGTAAAAGGCCGAAACGAATACGGTCGAAATGGTCAGCTCGCCTTCCACGTCGCCCTGTGAGCGCTGGATCGCCTGCTGGCCCTCCTGTAGCATGTTCATGATGTTTTTCGCGTAGGGCAAAAACAGGTCGCCCTCCTTGGTCAGCGAAATCGTATGGCCTGTGCGCTGAAACAGCTTGCAGCCCATCGAGGTTTCCAGCGCCTTGATCCGCATGCTGACGGTTGGCTGGGAGAGGTACAAGAGATCGGCTGTCTTGCTAAAGCTCCCTGTCAAAGCTACAAAAATAAACGCTTCCAGTTGTTCCATATTCATAGGGGTGGGCTCCATTATGCAAATTTTTGAAGATGCCTATTGCAAAAATTAATTGGAATCGCTTTTAAAAATACATTACCGTAAAGTGAGGGAATTAGGTAGAGTTCGTCAAGAGAAAAAAGAGCGAGGACTGATGAAGCAAATGGCGGGAATGCCGATTATTGATTTGCATTGCGATGCGCTTTTGAAAATATGGGAGCAAAAGGGGAATCTCTCCTTTGCCGATTCGGAAAAGCTGGACGTGAACCGGAATCGGCTGCACGAGGGCGGGGTGAAGGTGCAATGCTACGCGATTTACACGCCGGTCGACCTGCCTTCGGAAAGCCGGTTTCAATGCGCGCTGGATCAGATTCACTACTTTTATACAGAGGTGCTCGGCAAGCATCCGGAGATGAAGCAGATTCGCGACTGGAGCGACCTGGACAGGCTGCAGGACGGCGAGATCGGGGCGCTTTTGACGCTCGAAGGGGTAGAGCCGATCGGCAACGACCTGAAAAAGCTGCACATTCTCTATCAGCTCGGCGTGCGCTCTGTCGGCCTGACCTGGAATTTGGCGAATCTGGCGGCAGACGGGGCGCTGGAAGAAAGAAACGGCGGGCTGACCGCGTTTGGCAAAGAGATTATTCAGTTCCATAATGAACGAAAAATTTTGACAGATGTCTCCCACCTGTGCGAGCGCAGCTTCTGGGAGACGCTGGAGCTGGCGAAGTACCCGATCGCGAGCCATTCCAACGCCCGCGCTGTTTGCGACAATCCCCGCAACCTGACGGACGAGCAGGCGAAGGCGATGTTCGCCAAAGGGGCCAATGTCCACGTCGTGTACTGCACGATGTTTATTAACGACTCGGCGCCGACGACGATTGACGACCTGATCCGGCATATCGATCACTTCTGCTCGCTCGGCGGCGTACGCCATATCGGGCTTGGCTCGGATTTTGACGGGATCACGAAAAAAGTCGTGGGGCTTGAGCATGCAGGGATGAGCCAAAACCTGATAAACGAGCTGCTCAAGCGCTACACGGAAGACGAGGTGCGCGGATTTGCCTACGAAAACTTTTTGCGAAATCGCCCGGTGTAGGCGAGCCGAACGGGAAAGGAGGAAGCTGTCATGAAGCGTGCCGGAAAAGGGAAAATCCGCGAGCTGGGAGTAGTGGTCGGCAAGCTGCCCACAGGAGCGAAAAACGATCTGACCGATGTGCCTGGGGTGCGCGTCGGCCATGTGACGATTCAGCATGAGCTGGAAGGCGGGGAGTGTGCGTGTACGGGCGTGACCGCTATTTTGCCGCACGGAGGCAGCCTGTTTCGCGAAAAGGTGACGGCAGCCAGCTACGTCATCAACGGCTTCGGCAAGACGACAGGACTCGTCCAGGTAAACGAGCTGGGCGTGCTGGAGTCGCCGATCATGCTGACGAATACGTTTTCCGTCCCGGCGGTGACACAGGGCGCGCTGCAATACATGCTGGCGACGAATGAAGAGATTGGCGATACGACAGGGACGGTCAACATCGTGGTCGGGGAGTGTAACGACGGCCACCTCAATTCGATCCGCCGCTGCGTCGTGCGGCCGGAAGACGCGGTGGCGGCGATTGAAAACGCAACGGAGCACGGCGTAGAAGAAGGCGCGGTCGGAGCGGGGACAGGGATGGTCGCATTCGGCTACAAGGGCGGAATCGGCTCGTCCTCGCGCGTCGTGTCCGCCTCCGGGCATACGTACACGCTCGGCGCATTGGTTTTGTCCAACTTTGGCAGCAAGGACGACTTTTTGGGCGACAGGTTGTTTGCCTGTGCCACTCGCGAGCCGGCGGCCGCAGAGGCAGTCGAGAAGGAAGAGGACGGCTCGATTATGATCGTGCTTGCGACAGACGCGCCGCTTTCCGACCGCCAGCTTCTGCGTGTCGCCAAGCGCGCAGGAATCGGCCTCGGCCGCACCGGGAGCCACTTCGGGCACGGCAGCGGCGACATCGCGATCGCCTTTTCCACCGCGCACAAGATCCCTCACCGGACGGAGTCGGTTACGGAGACGCGCGTGCAGCTTCGCGAGGACCATCCGGTGATGAACGAGCTGTTTGCCGCAGCCGCAGAGGCGACCGAGGAAGCGATCTACAACTCTCTCTCCCAGGCGGTGACGACGACAGGCCGAAAAGGGCGGACGGTTCACGCCATGCCGCTTCCGCTGCGATAAGCGGGCAGCAAGTCTGGTTTTTCATCCATTCGCTAGGCGAAAAAAAGGACGGAGGCGACTATGGATCGGCTGCAAATGACAGAGCTGGAGACGTACATTCAACGCTTCATGGAGGAACAGGGCGTGCCAGGGCTTGCGGTCGCCCTGTCCCACCGCGGGGAAACGATTTACGCAAAAGGGTTCGGCGTGCGCAACCTGGTGACGAAAGAGCCAGCCACGCCATCTACGGTGTTTGGCATCGCTTCCGTCACAAAATCGTTTACGGCAGCGGCGATCATGCAACTGGCGCACGAAGGAAAGCTGTCGCTGGACGATCCGGTCGGCAAATACATCCCGGCGTTTCGGCTGAGAGGCTGCGATGCCAGCAAGGTGCAAATTCGCCATCTCCTGTCGCATACGTCGGGCGTGCCGCCGCTTTTGCGCAGGGAAGAGCTGGTCCGGTTTTCCGAGCATCTGGACTACCTGGCTGAAGTCGAGTTCGCGGCCCTCGGGGAGCCGGGGCAGTATTTCAGCTATGCCAACGACATGTTCCTGCTGCTTGGCGCGATCATCGAGCAGGTCAGCGGACGGCTGTACCGCCGCTATATGACGGAGCGGCTGCTTGCGCCGCTGCGGATGCATCGCTCTACGTTCAGCCTGGAGGAGCTTGCCCGCCTGGACAATGTCTCCACCCCGTATGCGAAGCGGGGGGAACAGCAGCAAGTCACCGCGGTCCCTTGGCCGACGCTTGGCAACTACGAGGTGGGCGGAGGGATTCGTTCAAGCGTGGACGATTTGCTTGTGTACGGTAGCCTGTATGTGGCAAAAGGCCGCTACCAGGGACAGGAGATCGTGCCTGCCGCCTGGCTGGAAACGATGTGGCAGCCCGTCCATCGGCTGACGAAGGACGCCTGGTACGGCTACGCGCTCAAGACGACGAGGGACTACGCGGGAGTCACGCTGGTCGAGCACGGGGGCGGGCAGCCGGGCGTATCGTCCAACTTCGGCTTTGTCCCGGAAAAAGAACTCGTCTGCGTCGTCCTGTCCAATCTCGAAAACGTGCCGATCCGCAACGTCTGGCTGGCAGCGGTCAACGCCGCGCTGGGACTGCCGCTTGCGTACAAGGAGAGCGCAGCCCCGACGTATCAGCTCGACCGCGAGGAGCTGGAAAAGCTCGTCGGGACATATACTTCCGCAGAAGGAGGCAACGTGCGCCTGTTCATCCGCGACGGAGCGCCTGTAGCGGAAGTCGCCGGCAGCGAATTTTCGCTCCGCGCTGCCGCAAGCGACACGCTGATCTTTGTGGACAGCGACATGCCGCTGCGCTTTTTCTTCAAGGCGGACAGCCGCGCCTGGGCGGTTTTGCTCGGGATGAGGATGCTTTGCCGGAGCGAATAGGCTCGGTAGCGGCAGAGCCGCACGCTTTTGCTCACGTTTTGCCCAGGTCCCGCATGCCAGGCATGCTTTTTTCACGAAATCGCGAAATCACGTATAAAGAAAGAGCACTCTCCCGTGCGGAAAAGTGCTCTTTTTGCATTCAAGAGGCAGCCAGTTCGAAGCGGACGACCGTTTCCTTGCTGTCGGCGAGCTTTGCCTGCTCCACGATCCGCCAGTTTTTCGAGACCGTCTGGCGCATCCATTGCAGCGCCTCGTCTGACAGCCGAACCTGGTCCAGCGCCGTCTCCTCTACCTGGTAGTCCTGCTCGGCGAGAAGGCGGTAGCGTTTGTTCAATAAAAATTTGATCCCGTTCATCGTCGTGAACTTGATTTGGTAGCCGTCGCGAATCGCCTGCTCAAGCGCGGCGGAATCGCTCTGGTACAGCTCAAAGAGGGGAGTGTAATCGTACTTCCCGCCTTCCACATCGGCAAAAGGCCCGCGGTCGCCCGTTCTCAGCTTATGGATGATTTCTTCATCGACGAGCCCGTGGGCGCGTGCCGCCTCAAGCAGCATCGTTTCCCATTGGGACAGCTTAACCGTAGACATGAACAGCCCTCCTTGGTCTTTTTCGGGTGGTTTCACGCAAAAAGTCGTGATGGCACGTTACCGTCTAGTATAATCATTGCGGCTGTAAATCTCAACCACAATTCCGACTTTTTTTGTATGAAATAAACCCCGACTATTTGACCCCCGTAGGAAACGAAGACAGCTCGTGCTGATCGCGCGGCTCCTTGGAGGTCGTGGTCAAGGTGACTCCCGCGATAATCAGGACCGCTCCGAACAACTGGACGGCGGTGATGGGCTTCGCCAGCAAAAAGAAGCCGAACAGCATGGCGATAAACGGCTCCAGGTTGGAAAACATCGCCGCCTTGGCCGCCCCGACCTTTTGCAGTTGGCTGTTCCAGATCAGCGTGACGATGCCGTGCATGACCACAGCCGTGACGAACAGCAGCAGCCACGAAGCAAGACGAGGGCTGTACGCGACTTGCGGCAGGCTGGCAACGAGGAACGGCAGGAGCGCCCCGAAGCCGATCAGGTTGGAGAAAAGCGTCGTGACGAGCGGGGGCAGCCGGCAAAGGAGTAAAGATTGTGCAAATAGATGCAAAGCAATTGCAACAAACTTGACAGAATATTTCTTATACTGACAAAGGACACGCAGATAGACAGTGGAGAGAAAGAGTATGGATGCGAAGGCGAGGGAGAAGCAGTATGAAAAAGAAAATAACAGCCAAATACGTGATCGGCTTTGACGGGGAAGACCACGTCATCATCAGGGACGGGGAGGTTGTCTACGAAAACGACACGATTTTGTTTGTGGGCCATGATTATGCCGGGGAAGTCGACGAAGTGATCGACGCCGGAAACGCTGTCATAAGCCCTGGCTTTATCGACTTGAACGCGCTGGGCGATATCGACCACGACATCGTGCATCTGGAAGTATCGGCGGAAAAAAACAAAAACTTGCTCTGGTCGGAAGCGTACTACCGCAAAGGCTACCGCGAAGTCATGACGCCGGAAGAAGAGTCGTTCAAGTCGCTCTACGCCTACAGCCAACTGATCCTGAACGGGGTGACGACCGCGATGCCGATCACCTCTGTGTTTTACAAGCGCTGGGCGGAGACGTACGAGGAGTTGGCAGCAGCGGCCGAGCATGCAAGACGTCTTGGACTGCGCATGTACATGGGGCCGAGCTACCAGTCCGGCATGCGCGTGGTCAAGGCAAACGGCGAGATCGAAGTCGTGTGGAACGAAGCGGAAGGGCGGGCAGGGCTTGAGCGGGCCGTCCAGTTTGTCAAAGATTTTGACGGCGCGCACAACGGGCTGATTCGCGGGATGCTCGCGCCTGAGCGGATCGAGACGCAGACGGTCGAGAATTTGGTCGTCACGAAGCGCTACAGCGACGAACTGGGCTGTCCCGTTCGCCTGCACGCGGCACAGGGCAGCTACGAGTACATGGAAATCCACCGCCGTCACGGCAAGTCGCCGATCAAGTCGCAATAGCCTCGCTGCCAAATGAAAAAGCACAATCTGCCAGACTTGAGCGGATTGTGCTTTTTCTATAGGTTTCTGTACTCGGCCAGGCTGGCAACCTTTGGCGGTTCAACGCAGAAAGCCTCCCTCCGAATGGATGACTTGCCCCGTGATCCAGCCCGCTTCCTCGCTCGCCAAAAACGCAACCAAACGGGCGGCATCCTCCGGTTGGCCGATTCTGCCCAGCGGACTGCGCGCAAGAATGTGTTGCGCAAGCTCCGCCGACATCCAGCCGGTGTCAGTCGGCCCCGGATTGACGGCATTGACGGTAATCCCAAGCGGGGCCACTTCCGCAGCAAACGTCACCGTGAACGCATCCAAGGCTCCTTTTGTGGCGGTGTAAGCAATTTCGCCCGGCATCGGGCCTTTGGACTGTCCCGAGGTCATATGAATAATCCGGCCGTGAGCGCCTCGCGAGAATCGGCGGGCAAATTCCACACTGAGCATGATCGGCGCCCGGACATTGAGCGCGTAATGGGCATCCAGGCTGGCCGCATCGAGCGCCTGGTAACCATCTGTAGTCGAATGACAGGCGTTGTTGACGAGAATACAGGGCGCACCGAGCTGTGCGTTCGCTTCGTCGAGGACACGCAGCCAGGAATCCGGCTGGGACAGGTCAATCTCCATGCTCGCACATCTCACGCCGGAGCGTAAAAGCTCCTCGCGCAACTGGTGCGGCTCATGGTCTTCCACACCCCAGTCCATCGTTTTGTCGTACGCCGTCCAGTAGGTGAAAAACAGATCGACCCCCTGGGAAGCCAATTTTCGGCAAATGGCAGCGCCGATGCCGCGCAATCGACTTGCCCCCGTTACGATGGCGATTTTTTTTGGCAACGCTTTTTCAGCGCGAATGTTCATGGGCGTAAAACCTCCTTGTGACAATGCTGGAACGTGCATCGGCAGGCAACTTCAAAGCAAAAACGCGGAAGCAGCCTGATTCGTGTAAAAATAACCGATGATAAGATACGCGAACAACAGGAAAAAGCAGATGCCGGAAATGGTGAGATTGATGCGAATCCGTTTCGGGTGGTATCCAAACAAGCCAAGGAGCAGACAAACAAAACCGACAATTCCTAACAACAGTGGAATCGCGATGACCAAAAACTCACTCATGACAATTCACTCCGCTCTGTTTCATCATATACGCTTCCCGCGCAGATCAGGACTAATCGAAGTGATCCGGGCATAGTAGCTGTTTTTGCAAAAGAGGGGGCGCTCCTTTTGCCTTTTGCCGCCTGCTCACCCGTAAACCGCTTGGGCAAAGCGTCTGACCCCCTCCTGGATTTCCGCCTCGGACAATCCGCCGAAGCCGAACAGGATCGTGGGCGGCCACGAGCGCGCGGGCACAAGCGAGTAGGCGAAGGTAGGATATACTTTCACGCCGTTGCCGAGCGCCTGCTCCACGATTTCCGCTTCGCTTCTCTCCGCGGAAAGCTGCAGCAGCATGTGCAGGCCGGCCCCTGTCCCGATGATGTTGCCCGCAGGAAAATGCTCCTCGAGCGAATGAAGCAGCACATCGTGCTTGCGCTTGTAGAGCGCGCGCATGTTTCGCACGTGCCGATGAAAGTCTCCGGATTGCATGAACAACTCCAATGTGTGCTGGAAAATCGGCGAGGCGTACTGGTCGTAGCTGTTGCGCTTTGTCCGGAAGCGGGCGAGCAGCGAGCGGGGCAAGAGTAAATAGCTGAGCCGAAAAGAGGGACACAGCACTCGGGAAAGCGTGCCCACATAGATGACGCGTTCGCTGTCGTCCTGGCTTTGCAGCGAGGGAATCGGCCTTGCCCCGTAGCGAAATTCTCCGTCGTAGTCGTTTTCGATCAGGTAGCCGCCCGTCTTTTTGGCCCAATCCAACAGCCATGCTCGTTTGCGGTCAGAGACCGTCGTCCCGTACGGAAACTGGTGGGAAGGCGTCAAATAGATCGCCTGGGCACGACTGGCCGCAACATCTTCGAGACAAATACCGTCTTCTTCCAGGCACAGCGGCCGACAGGAAAACGGGTATTGGCCCAGTAGCGCTTTCACCCCATCGTTGACGGCTTCCTCCAAGGCGAGGGTCTTCACGTCTTCTTTTAGCAATTGAAACAGCAGGTCGAGCGAGTGATACGTACCCGCGCCGACGACGATCTGATCGGGTGAGCAGCGGACGCCGCGGATTTGATGCAAATAGCTGGCGATCCGGGAGCGCAAGCCGGGTCCATCTCCATTCCTTTCGTACCTGGCACTTGAAAAAGCGGGAAACTGGATCTTTCTTCTTTGTAAAATTAAGGATATGGTAGGTACATCATACCATCTTTGCAGAGAGAACCGGAAGCAGGGATGAGAAAGTATGTACGAGGAGGAGACAGGAAAATGACCATCGTTTTGCCGCATATCGAGCAGATGCCGGGCTACGCAGAAGGGGGTGCAGCCGCTTCCCGAAGCGGGAGCGATTCGCCTGAATCTGAACGAAAGCCCGCATCCCCCTTCGCCACAGGTGCTAAAAGCTTTGCGCGAGATCACAGAAGAGCAACTGCGCCGCTACCCGGATTCCAGGTGCGAGGAATTGCGTGCCGAGCTGGCCGCCCAGTATGGCGTCAAGGTAGAGCAAACGTTTTGCTCCGACGGTTCCAGCGAGCTGATTTCGCTGCTGATGAAGGTGTTCGTCGGTCCCGAAGGAAAAGTCGCGATCCCCGACCCTTCCTTTCCGCTCTATCATTCGGTGGCGGCTGGCTACCAGGCCACATGCATCAAAGTTGCGACCAGGGACGATTTTTCCTTTGATGGGGAGGCGCTGCGTAAAAGCGGGGCGCAAGCCGTAGTGCTAGTCAACCCGAACGCGCCGACGGGACTGCTGCTTTCGCAAGCCGAGGTGATCCACTTGGTGGAAGGCATGGACGGGTTGGTTGTCGTCGACGAAGCCTACATGGATTTTGCCGACTCGGATGAGAGTGTCATCTCGCTTATAGACCGCTATCCGAATTTGCTCGTTTTGCGCACGTTTTCCAAATCGTACGGGCTGTGCGGCGTTCGGGTAAGGTATAGCTTTGGCCATGAACGGCTGATTGCGGCTTTGGAAAAAGGCAAGGACGTGTACAATGTCGACGCCATCGCGCGCTTTGCCAGTTGACAGGGCAAGCAATCGGGTAGCCGCTTCCTGGTAAACAGAAAGTTACGCTGGCAATCGTTCGAAATAGTTGCTATTTTAAATATATAAGCTCAGTTTCAAAAAGGTAGAATTTCATAAACTAAGGGAGATGTAGAGGATGGAGTGTCAGTTAACCATTACCCGGACAGCACACAAAAAAGAGAAGCCAGCGCTCGATAAGCTGGGGTTCGGCGTACATTTTACCGATCACATGTTCACTATGGATTACACGGAAGGCAAAGGATGGCACGATCCACAAATCGTTCCGTATGCTCCCTTGTCACTCGATCCGGCGGCAATGGTCTTCCACTATGGACAAGCGATTTTTGAAGGACTGAAGGCATACCGCAACAAAGAAGGCAAAGTGCTTCTGTTCCGCCCGGATCAAAACTTCAAACGGATGAATCGCTCCCTGGAGCGGATGAGCATGCCACAAGTCGATGAGGAGTTCATGGTCGCCGCCCTGAAGCAGTTGGTGGCGCTGGAAAAAGAGTGGATTCCGGCAGAAAGCGGCATGTCGCTCTATATTCGTCCGTTCGTGATTGCGACAGAGCCATGTTTCGGCGTGCGTGCCTCGCACACGTACAAGCTGATTATCGTCCTGTCTCCCGTCGGTGCTTACTATGCCAATGGCATGGAGCCGGTCAAAATTTACGTGGAAAACAAATACGTCCGCGCAGTCAGAGGCGGTACGGGCAACGCAAAAGTAGCAGGGAACTACGCAGGCGCCTTGAAAGCACAGGCAGAAGCCAAGGAAAAAGGCTACGAGCAAGTGCTTTGGCTGGATGGCGTTGAAAATAAATACATCGAAGAAGTCGGCAGCATGAACGTGTTTTTCAAAGTAGGGGACGAAGTGTGGACCCCGGCGTTGAACGGCAGCATTTTGGAGGGGATCACCCGCGATTCGACCATCCAGTTGCTCCAAGACTGGGGCATTCCGGTTGTAGAAAAGCGCATTTCCGTCGAAGACTTGTATGAGGCGCACAAGAACGGACAACTGGAAGAAGCGTTCGGCACAGGGACGGCGGCGGTCATCTCTCCGGTTGGCGATCTGAACTGGAACGGCCATCAAATGATTATCAACGGGGAGAAAACAGGTCCGTTGACGACCAGACTGTACGAAACGATGACTGGCATCCAGTACGGAGAGCGGGAAGACAAGTTTGGCTGGTCTGTAGAAGTAACGGAATAACAACAGGCAACACACGAAGAGGCACGGCTCTCTCGCTTGGGCGAAGAGGGGCGATGCCTCTTTTGCTTTGTGTTGAAAGTACTTCTCAATTCAGCGATTAAAAAATTGTGAATGAATAACTAGATTCACTGGCCCCGCTCTCAACTGGTGTGGGAGCAGGTCCTTTCAAATAGGGGAAGAGGGTTGAGAAGATAATAAAAAAGAGTAGCAGCAAGTTGAATTTTATAAAATCCGGGAACCTTTGCATTTAGTTATTCCTCCTTTAGAGGTAGCCTTAACAAAGTTAGCTGATCCGGATGCCGGGGAGAAAGCACTTGGAGAAATTTCCAAGGTAAATCACCCGCGCGGAATCAATCGAGGCGAGCGCGGGAAATGGCTGCTGCGTATAGCGAAACTCGCTGTCGTAATCGTCTTCGATAATATAGCCTTGAACGGTGTTTGCCCAATGGATCAGGGCATGCCGCTGTTGAATGGGCATGCTTACCCCGTACGGACTGTGATGGGACGGCGCGACGTAAATCAGGCGGGATTGCAACTGTTCCAGGTGCGAAAAATCAGCGCCTGTCTCGTAAACGGGCAACGTTTCAAGCGTAAAGCCGTTTAATTGGAATGCTTCCCTGGCGCCGTCGTAGCCAGGGTCCTCCACGATTATGCCGGAAAAGTCGCGCTTCAGGACGTGACCGAGATACACCAGCATTTGCTGGGTGCTGCTCCCGACAATGATCGCGTCCGGATCTGTTCTCACCCCGCGAGACTGGAGGATGTAGGCGGCGATTTGCTCGCGCAGGCAACGTTCGCCAAACGGCTCTCCGTACCGAAAGCTTTCCTTCGCCGTCAATACTTGATTGGCGATCCTCCTCCATGTTTTTAAAGGGAAGTGAGTTTGATCGACGACGTCTGAGCGAAAATCAATGCGAACAGGCGGTACCTGCTCGGATTGCCCGCGATAAGCGGAAGGGGGAGCCGCTTGAAACAAAACAGGCTCTACTTCATTGACAAAATAGCCTTTTCGCCCCTCTCCGCGAATATAACCTTCCGCCACAAGCTGTTCATAGGCCATCAATGTCGTATTGCGGCTTACATGCAAGGAGTCAGCAAGCTGGCGAATGGAAGGCAACTGCTCATCGGCCTTTATGTCGCCCTGCTCAATGAACGATTTGAATTTCTCGTAGATTTGTTTGTATTTCGGAGAGTTGCCTTTGAAGGTAAAAATCGTGTTTTTCATTTGCATTCCCTCTGACATGTACATTTGTTCATTATTGTATCTTTTTTCATGTCAGTTTGTATCCTATTGTTTTCTGTAACGGACAAGTATTTTTCCAGGAGAAAGGATGATAAGTGTGTACATTCCGAAGCTATACCGCATGGAGCGTGCGGAGGCGGTGCAAATGATGAAGTCGAACCCGTTTGCCTTGTTGGTTACCGTCGATGGACAACGCCCGTTGGCAACGCACATTCCGGTGGAAATTCGCGAAGAGGACGGGAAAATTTTTGCGACTGGGCATATCGCCTACGGAAACATGCAAAAGAAAACGCTGGCGGACAATCGCGATGTGCTGCTTGTTTTTCAAGGGCCGCACGCTTACATTTCGTCGAGCTGGTATAAAAGCGAATCGGTTCCCACCTGGGACTATCTCGCTGTACACGCGTACGGAACCGCCCGTATTCTCGCGGGGGATGAGCTGAAAACGGCTTTGGCTGGTATGCTCAGACATTATGAAGCGCACCGGGAAAACGGCCGGCTTTGGGAGACGTTTGCTCCAGAGCTGTTGGAGCGAGAAATGAAAGGAATCGTCGGTTTTGAGGTGGAAATCACCTCGCTCGAAGGGGCGGCGAAAATGAGCCAAAATCGCGATAACGTCGACTATCAATCCATTGTGACTGAGCTTGAAAAATCAGAGGAACAAAGAGATATTCAGGTCGCCAAGTGGTTGCGTGAGCAGCGGAAAGAGCTGTTTTAAGCATCTGCAGCATGATGACCGCTTGCGGCCAGGGCAAAACCGATGTAACTAAGAAGGAGTTGCCGTTTATGGAATTTTCAACAATTTGGCTGTTTGTCGTTGCTGCTGCTGCCTTGCTTATAATACCTGGACCTGCCGTGTTGTACATTATGGCCAGAAGCATCGAGCAAGGGAGGCAGGCGGGGCTGGTATCCGTGCTTGGCGTATCGCTTGGCGGCGCTGTTCACGTCTTGGCAGGCGCGGTTGGCATTTCTGCGATTTTGATGACATCCGCGACAGCATTTACGGTCGTGAAGTATTTGGGTGCGGCTTATTTGATCTACCTTGGGTGCAAGACTTTGTTTTCCGCATCAGACAACAAGGCTTCGGAAATAGCGCAAGCCCCGCAGAAAAAATGGCTCAAGATATTATGCGAATCCGCGCTCGTAGAAGTTATGAATCCGAAGACAGCCCTGTTCTTTTTGGCATTTTTTCCGCAGTTCATCGCGCCTTCTGCCGGATCGGTCAGCGGACAGTTTTTGCTTTTGGGCGCGATCTTTATTACGCTTGCCTTTGTTAGCGACGGCCTGTACGCCTTGCTTGCGGCGAGCATTCGCAAGCGGATGAACGCGAGTGCGAAGCTGCAGAATCGGGTGACGGGCTATGTCTATATTGTACTCGGCGTATTTTCCGCCTTTGCTAGCCCGGCGAAAACGTAGGATCGTTTGTGACACGACAAAAAGTGATTCGGTTTGAAACAATCAGTGCAAGGAAACGGAGAGATCAATGATGCCGAAATTTATCGTGGAAGATGATTTTTGGTCGTTATTCCCGCAGGCCAAAATTGGCACGGTGATTTGCCAGGGAATCGACAATGCCGTAAGGGACGTTGCATTTTACGAGAAGCTGTTGCGGGAGGCGGAGCAAGAAGCCCATACATTTCTCGATTGGGAAGAGTTCAGCAGCAATCCGGTCATCCTCGTCTGGCGCGAAGCTTTTCAGAAATTCAAGACGAAAAAAGGGGCGCGCTGTTCCATTGAAGCTTTATTGAAACGAGTGAAAAACGGTCATTCCATCGGAACGATCAACCCGCTTGTTGACATTTACAATTCCATTTATGAAACAAGAAGTGACGCGTTTCATCTGGCGCTGAACGAACTGGCTGAATCCGTGTCGCGCAACCTGGGCGGCGCGGTGAAGGTGGAAGTACTGGACAGTCAGCATAAAGTGATGACGATTTTGGGGTAAGGACAAATAGCCTCACGATAGCAACAAACACTGCTACCGATAGCACAGCGCGATGCGAAAAAATAGTCGCGGCCTTGTGGTCACAGAACAAACAGAACCGAACAGAAGCACGACTCACTCGCGGCGACGATGGGGCGTGCTTCTTTTTACCGCGAAAACGGTTGGCAAGGCGAGCGAGCATTCATTTATTTTTCTTTGTCAGGCAGTTTTAGCAAGATAAACACTAAAGCCCAAAATATACCGGCTAGTAGTATATTGCTGCCTCCGCCAAAAAATAATCCGGTGAAAAAGCCCAAGCCGATTACGATGAATGTTTCTAATAATTTGGACATATTTCAATTCTCTTCCTTTTTTTGTTATCTTTTATATATAATAACACTGTAACAACAAATGTAAATGGAGGTAATGTTATGAAGTTTTTAGCATCCGCTCTTTGTGTCGGACTAGCAACTACATTAATATTAACTCAAGTGGGGAGTGAGAATGCAATAGCGAGGTGAGGAAATAAATCCCAAAGAGATCAAGGACTATACTAAGGCTGAACTCAAGATAAATCGCTCATCAGAAGATGAAGGAACTGCGCCAAAACTGATGGGGGTAGGAGTCTATGAACAAGGTGGTGCCAGACATGTTGATTATATATTTGACCAACTAGACGAAGTTCCTCTAGATGAGATTCGAGAAGAAATCCAAGAAAAAGTGGAACTGGCCGAACGTAAGAGGTTCAGTAATGCTATATCTTTAAAAGCTTCAGCAAGTTATGAGGATGATACTTATTCTGATTCTTACACATATAGAGTAAGAGATGAAAATAGAAATGAACTTGCGGGTGTGTATACTAGCAACGTTGATTATACAAGGCGTGGAATCTCAACGTTAAAAGGCAAGAAAGTCTCTGTTTGGGATGTAAAGTTTTTCAATCAAACCGATCCCAGAAATAATTACCAAACCCGCGAACTAGCAATGAGATATAGACATACTGGCAGTGATGCTAACGAACAGACAATTCGCTCATACGGTCCATTTACAACAGATACTGATTCTACTGCTTCTGTTGGGTTATCAGGTTTAGTTCCATCGGTAAGTTGGACATTTAACACGAAATCATCAAGCATAACTGATGAATCTAGCCTGTCTGATAATTACACGAAGTGGGTTGTCGACTTTGCGTTAGGAACGAGGACAGCAAAAAATAATTTTGTATATGAACCAGGTGTTCGTGTTACCAATAACGATGCAGCAATCGTTTTTAAACATAATCACTATATTAATTATTACAGAAATCTTAATTCTCAGGCAAAGCTCAACACGGGAACTATTGAATTAATATTAACCGATTTATAAGACAGACTGATCAGGTACGGAGTGAAGGGCAGGGCTATCAATGGTTGGGCGCTGCACAATCAAACAGAAAGAGGCACGGCTCACTCGCGGCGGCGACGTGGCCTTGCCTCTTTTTTTTGCACGAATAACTGTTGCAAAGCGAACGATGCTGGTCGGTCAAATGGCGCCGCCTCAAACATATCGCCCCCAGTGTATGGCGGCGGGACTGGGGGCGAAAGCATCGCGTTAGCAGACTGGCTAAAATCTAAACATGAGCAAGCTCAGGAGCTTGTGCATGAAGGGGCGGAGAGATCAGCCACCCTTTTTCCTTGAGAATGCGCAACAGTCGATAGCCAGACTGCGCTTTCGTCATGTGGAACTCCCCGAACATCATGCCGATATCTTCGCGGATGGACTGGCTCATGATCTGGCTGCACGTCAGCAAGCCGCCTGCGATATCCCGGGAGATGCCAAGCGCAATCTCTGAATCGTTCAGCCGTGCGCCAACGGGAATGCTGTTCGCATCGGCGACAGGCCGATCGGGAGGAGTGGGCGGCAAGCCGACGCCAGCCAATTTGAGCAAATCCTCCAGGCGCTCTATTTCTTTTTTCATCGTTTGCATGAGGTCTTCGAGGAAGTCTTTCAAATCCGTATCGCCAGCATGGTTCATTGCGGTTTGATAACCAGCCAGCAGCGCTTTAGTTGTCGCTAAATAAACCCAGACGCCAAATACTTCGCCATAATGCATCGGCTCATTCTTTGGATTCCCACCAAAAATTCCCATGCGCGTCCTCCTTATGATCCTATGATCGCGGTCATCTGGCGTGGCCGCCTGCTTTTTCCCGCCTCCTGATAAGATGCTCCACGGACCAAAAATTCTTCATGGCAATTTTAGACACAGCGGCCTCCGCCACATTTTTTAGTAGAGATATTTTGAACAGTCAAAAAAGAACTGGTAAAGATAGTGAAAAAGATAGTAAAGATCGTGCAAAGATTAATAGTTCGAAAATTAGTAATATTTTGTTGCGTCACCATCTTTCCTTTTACCATCGAGACAAAGGGGGCATTTTCTGTGAAGAAAAAGCGTATGCTAGGTTCCATTTTTGTTCTGTCCGTTTTGCTTGCAACCGCTTTGGCAGGGTGTTCGGGCAGTCCGCAGTCGCAAACAGCTACGGGTAACGCCAATTCCGGCCAAGCTGCCAGCAGCACCGCACCAGCCACATCGGCAGCAGGTGGCGGCACGCTGGTCATCGCACGCTTGTCTGATGCGAACAACCTCGATCCGCATTTCAGCACACAGATCAACTCCATGGCAGTGGTTCAGCACAAAATGTACGAGGGACTCGTGATGATGGATCGCAACAGCGAGTACAAGCCGCTTTTGGCCACCGAATGGAACCAGAAAGACGACGTCACATGGGAGTTTACCCTGCGGGATGGCGTGACCTTCCACGACGGTACGCCGTTTGATGCGGAAGCGGTGAAAAAGACGATCGAGCGCATTTTGGACAAAAACGAGCCGACCCCGAAGGCGAACATGTTCGGCATGATTAAGGAAGTCAAAGTCGTCGACCCGAAAAAAGTGGAAATCATTTTGCATTATCCGTTCGCGGGTCTGCTCTCCGTACTCGCCAGCGCCGAGGGCGGCATCATCAGCCCGAAAGCGATCGAGCAGTACGGCAAAGACTTGTCCAAGCACCCGGTTGGCACAGGGCCGTTCGTGTTCGAATCGTGGACGCCCGGCCAGGAAATCGTGATTGTCAAAAACGAAAACTACTGGGGAACGAAGCCGAAAGTCGACAAAGTCGTGTTCAAAACCATACCAGAGGATACTACCCGCGTCGCCATGGTCGAGACAGGCGAAGCCCATGTCGCCGAGCAGCTTCCGGTCACCGAGCTGGAGCGGGTCCAAAACTCGCCGAACATGTCGCTCGGCCGCTTCGAGTCGTTCGCCGTGGATCACATCGGGATGAACGTCAAGAAAAAGCCGTTTGACGACGTCCGCGTGCGTCAGGCGATTGCCCATGCGATCGACAAGGAAGCGATCATTCAAGGCGTGTACAACAACGTAGGCAAAGCCGCCAATTCTTCGCTCGGCCCGAAAGTGATCGGATACAGCCCGGACATCAAGGCGCCGGAATACGACCTGAACAAGGCCAAGCAACTACTCACCGAAGCAGGGTACGGCAACGGCTTCAAGGCGACGATCTATCTCAATGACAACAAGGCGCGGATCAATGTCGCGGAGGTGCTGCAATCCCAGTTGAAAGGCATCGGGATCGACCTGCAAATTCAGGTGATGGAGTTCGGCGCGTACCTGGAGCTGGCGGCAAAAGGCGAAGCGCAAATGTTCATCAGCGGCTGGGGCAACGCGACAGGCGACGGCGACTACAACCAGTACAACCTGTTCCACAGCACGTCCGCAGGCGTTCCGGGCAACCATTCCTTTTACAGCAATCCGAAAGTCGATGCGCTGATCGAAGCGGCGCGCAAGGAAAAAGATCCGGAAAAACGCAAGCAAATATACGCCGAGGCGCAACAGATCGAGATGGACGAGGTGCCGCTTCTGCCATACCGCAGCAGCGAAAACCTCGCCGCCATCGCGAAAAACGTGCAGGGCGTCTACATCAGCCCGTCCGGCTATATCGAGGTAAACGATGTGACGATCCAATAGATGTAGCGCAAGCTCTCTCCCGCGAGACAGGAGAGAGCTTTTTCTATGTCAGGCTCAGGCGAATTTTTGTCAGGGAGAGACGAGCAGCAAAATCGAGCGGACAAACACGATCGCGATTATGGCAGTTAATCCGAAAAGCGCATAGGCTTTTCTCCGATTTTGGTTCCAGGCTAAAAAGCTTACAGACCCGCTGTAAACGAGCATGCTTGTCAGCGCCAGAATAGGGAAAAATGCCGTAGAGCTAATCAGCGACAAGATAAGGAAGATAGTAATCGCCCACTCTAAGACTTTCATCCAGGTAGGGAGGTCTTGCATGAGCTTCACCCCTCGTTTCTGTATCTATTTTCCAGTTCTACTATATGGAAAAACTGAAAAAGAGTAAAGATAGTGAAAATACAAGTAAACAGAGTGAAAAAATAAAGCCTGAATAGTAGGTAAAATGAAACATGCGCGAATGATCTAAAAATTCAACGACCGTCCCGGAAGACACCACGCGCCTCGCGATGGTCGAGACAGGCGAAGCGCAGGTCGCGGAACAGTTGCCTGTCACCGAAGTAGACCGCGTGCAAAACTCGCAAAACATGACGCTCGGTCGCTACGCCGCGTTTTCCAGCGAGCACATCGGCATCAACACGAAGAAAAAGCCGTTTGATGATGTGCGCGTCCGCCAGGCAATCGCACTCGCCGTCGACAAGCCAACGATCATCCAAGGTGTGTACAACGACGTCGGAACCGTCGCCCATTCCTCCATCTCGCCTGCCATGGTCGGCTACAGCCCGAACGTGAAAGACCTCGGCTACGATCTGGAAAAAGCGAAGCAGCTTCTCGCGGACGCAGGCTATGCCAACGGCTTCAAGGCAACGGTGTATCTCAATGACAACAAGGCGCGAATCAACGTGGCCGAAGTGCTGCAGCAACAGCTCAAGCAAATCAACATCGACCTGGATGTCAAAGTGCTGGAGTTCGGCGCCTACATCGACGCGGCGAGCAAAGGCGAGACAGACTTGTTTATCAGCGGCTGGGGCAACGCAACAGGCGACGCTGACTACAACCAGTACAACCTGTTCCACACAAACTCTCACGGGCTCCGGGCAACCACTCCTTCTACAGCAATCCGGAAGTCGACAAGCTGATCGAAGACGGCCGCAAAGAGAAAGACGAAGAAAAACGCAAACAAATTTACGAAAAAGCACAGCAGCTCGAAATGGATGAGGTCGCGGTGATCCCTTACCGTTTCGCCGAAAACCTGGCAGCAATCGAAAAAGGCGTGGAGGGCGTCTGGATCAGCCCGGCCGGCCACATTGAAGTTGACGACATCACGCTGCCGTAACCACACACACCACACCGATTTACCGCAAGCGAAAAAAGAGACGAGTCGCAGCATAGCCAAGCCCTTCAAACCGATGCTCGCCACCGAATGGAAGCAGCTCGACGATGTGACGTGGGAGTTCAAGCTGCGCCAGGGAGTCGTTTTTCACGACGGGACACCGTTTGACGCAGAAGCCGTGAAAGCGACGTTTGCCCGCGTCCTCGACCCGCAGGTAGGCTCGCCGCGCGCCACCCAGTTTCAAATGATTCAGGAAGTGAAGGCAGTCGACGAGCATACGGTGCAAATCAAGCTCGCTTATCCGTACTCGCCACTGCTGTCCATCCTCGCCAACCACGAAGGCAGCATCATCAGCCCGAAAGCGATCGAGCAGTACGGAAAAGAGTTGAGCAAGCATCCGGTCGGCACGGGGCCGTTCGTGTTCGAATCGTGGACGCCCGGACAGGAAATCGTACTCGTGCGCAATGACAACTACTAGGGCGAAAAGGTAAAATACGCAAAGGCCATCTTCAAGGTAGTCCCGGAAGACACGACGCGGATCGCCATGGTCGAGACGGGCGAAGCCCATGTCGCGGAGCCGCTGCCCGTTACCGAGATCGAGCTGAAGGAAGTTCCGGTCATTCCGATCCGCACCATCGACCACGTGTCGGTCACGGCCAAGGACGTCAAAGCTTCTGGCTGAGCCCGGTCGGGTACCCGATGCTGGACGAAGTGACGATTCAATAACGAATGGCAAATTACGACAGAGCAAAAGGGATGGCGCAACAGCGCTGTCCCTTTCTTCGTCACCGGGAGGAAAGTATGGGCTGCACAGTCCGGGAGCCCCGTTCGCCTCGCGCAAGTCCCCTGTCGAATGGAGAGATTCGCCAACAACCCAGTAGCCAGCGTCCCTTCCAACTGGTAAGGTGGTAGAGACAACGAAACCGACGCACGAATGAGGTGGAGAGAGTGAAGGAAGAGCTTCTGGATATTTTGGACGGTGCGGGCAACCACATCGGGGTGGAGGCGCGCAGCGACGTACACCGTCTCGGCTACTGGCATCAAACGTTTCACTGCTGGATTTACCGGATTCATGCTGGACAGGTAGAACTTCTGTTCCAGAAAAGACATCCGCAAAAAGATACGTGTCCCGATCTGCTCGACATTACTTCGGCAGGTCATTTGCTCGCCGCAGAGCAGTCCTGTGACGGGGTGCGCGAATTGCAGGAGGAGCTTGGGCTGGCCGTGCCATTTGAGCAGTTGCGCGAGATCGGCGTGATTTCCGATGTGATGACTTCGCCAGGGATTATCGACAAGGAGCTGTGCCACGTGTTCGCCATCGCCTGCGACCAGCCGCTGCACGAGTATCGCTTGCAGGCCGATGAGGTCACCGGGCTTTTCTGGGTGAAGCTTCACGAGTTGGAGCAACTGTTTGCGGGCCAACTGCCGCATGTCGAGGCGCAAGGGTTTTTGACCGACGAGGCAGGGCGCCGCTGCAAAGCAAATGTACAAGTGGACGAGAGCGCTTTTGTTCCCCATGAAACGCATTATTACGAAGCGGTGTTTCGCGCCATCAAAAGTTGGAACGAGTAGCAAAAGGAACGGCGCCGCCCGCAAAGCGCCGCGCCCTTTTCCGGCTTCCTGTCTGGCGATGGAGACGGTTGCTGGCCGCTTTTTGCAAAGTGTTTGAACGCCTTTTTTGTTTCGTAGGTAAGCAATGTTTTGTGTTATACTATGACAACGCTTTTCGGCGAATCGAGCTCGTGTGTAGATAGAGAGAGGAGATCGAGATGAGAGTAAAGATTATGGTCGCGCTGATGCTCTCGACCTTCCTGGCCGCCATGGAAGGGACGATTGTGAGTACAGCCGTGCCGCGCATTACCAGCGATTTGTCAGGATTCGAGCTAGTGAGCTGGGTGTACGCCATCTACATGCTGGCGACAGCCGTGTCTGCGCCTATTTACGGAAAGCTCGCTGACTTGTTTGGGCGCAAAAATGTGCTGTTGATCGGGATCGGCATCTTTTTGCTCGGCTCCACGCTATGCGGCGTGGCGATGACGATGGGCCAACTGATCGTCTTCCGGGCGATCCAGGGCTTGGGTGCTGGCGCCGTAATGCCGATTACGATGACGATCATCGGCGACTTGTACACGGAACAGACGGCGAGAGCGAAGGCTCAGGGCTGGATCAGCGCTGTCTGGGGGCTGTCAGGCGTCGCAGGGCCGCTGGTCGGTGGCTTTTTGGTTGATACGCTTTCCTGGCGTTATATCTTTTTTCTGAATTTGCCATTCGGACTCGTGTCCTTTTTCATGCTGGTCTGGTTTTACCGCGAGAAGCTGCTGGCCAAAGCGAAGCGCCATATCGACTACCCGGGGGCGCTGATCTTCACCGTGGGCACGATCGCGCTTTTGTACGCGCTGTTGACGGGCAGCCAGCATCAGTCCTGGACCAGTCCGGTGACGATTTCCTTGATCGTCTTTGCGGCAGTGACCTATCTGGTGTTCGTTTCGGTGGAAAAGAAATCGCCGGAGCCGCTGATTCCGCTCTCGCTGTTGACGAACCGCAATGTCACGATGATTAACATGCTCACCTTCCTCACCAACGGCATCGTCATCAGCATGGTCGTCTACTTGCCGATCTGGAGCCAGGGCGTGCTGGGCGAAAGCGCGACGATGGCGGGCTTCGTCCTGACGCCGATGCCGGTCTGCTGGACGATTGGCTCGGTGCTTTCCGGCAACTTGCTGGGCAAGCTGCGCGCCGAGCAGTTGATTACGGGCGGGACCGCCATTTTGACCGTTGCCGCCACGCTGCTGACCATCCTGTCCTCGCACTCGGCCGGCTATTTGATTTACGTGGCCGTAGGCTTGATCGGCCTCGGCATGGGGCTGATTAGCCCGATCGTGATGGTCAAAATCCAGGCGTCGGTCCCCGTGGACAAACGCGGCACAGCCGTCGCGCTCAACACGTTCACAGGGACCTTCAGCCAAACGTTCGGGGCGGCCGTTTTCGGCATGCTGTTCAACCTGATGACGGTAGCAGGGGGGCATGCGAACCTGGGAGCTTCCTTTGAAACAGGCTCCCTCCCTGCCGGAGAGCTGGCAGCGATCCGCGACGTGCTTGCCTCCGGCGTTCACGTCGTCTTCACAGGCGCCCTTGTGATTGCCGTAGGCTGCTTCCTGCTGTCGCTTTTGATCGCCAGAAGCCAAAAGCAGCAAGCACAGAGCCAATAGCCGTATAAGGGATACCAGCAGCTAATGAGCTCCTGGCATCAAATAAAGCCGGTTTTCACCAAACCTTATGGTGTAACCGGCTTTATGTTTAACGGCAGGAGTGATTTTAATGGGGCAAGACTTTTCCGATCAAAGTGATACTCACTACGGGATTGAATAGAGGGGCAAACAATCGCACGCTGGATTAATCCTGCGCGGAGGTTTTCCCATTTCTCCATGTTCTTCGAATAGATATGGTCTTTACTCCGTTATGCTAAGAAGTACGAATATAATTGAGCCTTTTGCATAAATCTAAACCCTTGAGCAACAAGGTTTTCTGAGCATAAAAAAAGGACTTCACCCCGACCTGGA
>NZ_JBYSWV010000036.1:0-47933 GCF_058781555.1 Brevibacillus sp. FW306-2-1A-C05A | reverse complement strand
AACGCTTAGTCATTCAAGAATCCCACCCGTACACCGCAAGGTGGAAGGCTTGCGGCTTTAGCCGTGGGAGTCTCAACTGTAAAATACACACTTTAAAAGACGAGTCAGCTTGTAGGCTGGCACCGCTTCTGGTACGATACTTGAAGTGCTGCTCCTATGATGTTGGAGGTTTTATGAAACATAACAAAAGTATTTTGAAAAAAACAACTGTCGTCGACTTCAAGCAAGATGCCGCTTTTTTTGTCGACCGGGGAATGCGCTTTTTGAACCGGTACGACTATGAAAAAGCACTGCGGTCGTTTCGGCGCGCCGTTGAGATGGAGCCTGCCAATGTGGAATGCCATTGCCACCTGGCCAGTGCCCTCGCCGAAACCGGACAGTTTGAAGCATCGAATGAAGTCCTGTACGAGATTATAGAAAAATGGGACCCGTCCATGGTAGAAGTGTACTTCTATATGGCGAACAACTACGCCAATCTGGAAGACTACCAGATGGCAGAAGAAATGGCCGTCCGTTATCTGCAAGAGGCGGGCAACGGGCATTACCGCGAGGAAGCGGAAGAACTGCTCGATTACATTTACTTCGAGCTGGACTTGCCGCCGCGCCACTTCCAGCCGAGTGAAAACGAGGATGTGTACAGCAAGCATGAGCGTGCACGCCGCAGTCTGGAGGAAGGCCGCTTCCTGGAAGCGCTGGATATATTGAAAGAAATCGTGGAAGCCGACCCCGACTTTTTGCCGGCCTGGAACAACTTGTCGCTCGCCTATTACTATGTGGGCGATTTCCAAAAAGCGATGGAGACGATCGACAAGACGCTGGAGAAGGAGCACGGCAACTTGCATGCGCTGTGCAACCTCGCCGTTTTGCTCTCCCATCACAACCATACAGTAGAACTGCTGGCGTTGATGGACATGCTAAAAAAGGTCGTTCCGTTTCACCCGGAAAACACGTACAAGCTGGCAACGACCATGGGAGTGCTTGGACAGCATGACGAGGCGTACTTCCACTACCAGCGGATGCTGCGGGCGGGCCGTCCGCACGAAGCCTGCACCTACCACTATGCGGCGATCTCCGCGTACTTGAGCGGGCGAAAAGACCAGGCTTTGCGCTGGTGGCAAAAAGCCAAGCAGATGGACCCGGAATCCGGAATTGCCGACCAGTACATCCAGATGGTAAAAAACGAGCAAGAAGGGGAAACTATAAAGCCGATTCCGTACCAGTACAACCCGCCGCAACGCGACGTGTCCTGGGAAAAGGCGCCGTTTACCGGAGTAGAGGACTTCAAAAACGATCCGATGATTCGCGCATCGCTTTTGTGGGCCTTGCAGCATGGACGCGACGAAGTCAAATTTGCCGTTCTGCAAACTTTGTCGTTGATTGGCGATGATGAGGCTGAGCACGCTGTTCGCCAATTTTACTACCAGACCGACAATCCCCAACTGCAAAAGCTGGCTCTGCTGGCGCTGGCAGACATGGGAGCGGCCATGCCCGAGGATGCGCCCAAATCGGCTGTAAAAGGGCACCAAAGCAGTGCCGTTCAGGCTGAGATGAGCGTAGAAGAAGGGATTCACCGCTACCTGCTCGCAGAAGGACAGCAAGAGGCCGGAGAATGGTGCCTGCGCGTCTGGGAAAAGCATCAGAAATACGCACAAAGCCAAGTACAAGTGCGGAAAGCAGTTGCATGGATCGCTGCATTAGAATATGTATACGGAACAATAGGGAACAACAAAAAATCGCAAGCGTATCTGGCCGAGAAATACGGGATCTCCACGGCAACCGTAGCAAAATGCGTCAAAGTATTGTCGACACTTGATTTTAAATAGATTATTACATTATAATAATTTTAAATAAAAGAAGCGTGTCAGACGAGGAGGCAACAGATATGAGCGAGCAAAAAGTTTATGACGTTATCATCGCCGGAGCCGGCCCTGCTGGTATGACGGCTGCTGTATATACTTCCCGCGCCAACATGAGCACTCTGATGCTGGAGAGAGGTATTCCTGGCGGCCAGATGGCCAATACGGAGGAAATCGAAAACTATCCAGGCTTCACTTCCATTCTCGGTCCTGACCTCTCCACCAAAATGTTCGAGCATGCGCAGCAGTTCGGTGCAGAGTACGCCTACGGCGAGATCAAGGAAATTCGCGATGAAGAACCGTACAAACGCGTAATCACTGGGGACAAGGAATACTTGGCCAAAGCGGTAATCGTCGCAACAGGTGCCGAGCATCGCTTGCTCGGAGTGCCAGGGGAAAAAGAGCTGTCCGGCCGCGGCGTTTCCTACTGCGCTGTGTGCGATGGCGCTTTCTTCCGCAACAAAGAGCTGGTTGTCGTAGGCGGCGGCGACTCCGCGGTAGAGGAAGCCGTTTTCCTTACCCGCTTCGCTTCCAAAGTGACGATCGTCCACCGTCGCGATCAGTTCCGCGCGCAAAAAATCTTGCAAAAACGCGCTTTTGAAAACGAAAAGATCGAAGTGATCTGGGATTCCGCTGTAAAAGAAATTCGCGGAGAAGGCAAAGTGCAGTCCGTCCTCCTGGAAAACACCAAGACTGGCGAGCAGCGAGAGTTTGCGACAGACGGCGTGTTCATCTACGTAGGTATGGACCCGTTGACCGAAAGCGTGCGTTCGTTGGGCATTACCAATGACGCAGGGTACATCCTCACCGACGAAAAAATGCACACCAAAGTAAAAGGCGTGTTCGCAGCCGGTGACGTTCGGGAAAAAATGCTGCGCCAGGTCGTGACAGCAACCGGAGACGGTTCCATTGCGGCCCAATCGGCTCAACACTACGTGGAAGAGCTGAACGAAAAGCTAAAGGAACAAAATGTCACAATCTCTTAACGTGCTTGTAACATGAGTGAAATAATTCAAGGGTAAGATAAAGACAATGAATTGACCCCCTTATCTATATAAACATTGTTGCGTGGCTGGCATTTCAGTCGCGCATCTTTTTTTGTCCAAAAACAGCTTGTTCGCGAGCGGAAACGAAAGCTGGGAAAAGTGGGGAAGCGCCCAAAAAGGTGCGAATAGGGGCGCGAGTATGGTATGCTATTGTCAGAATCGTAGGAGGCGAGTTGCGTGACGGAATTGGGAAACGACAAGGCCATTAATCTCCTGATTATTACCGGAATGTCAGGTGCGGGAAAAACAGTTGCTGTACAAAGCTTGGAGGACCTGGGTTATTTTTGCGTTGACAACCTGCCCCCAGTACTGATTCCCAAATTTGCCGAGTTGGTCAAACAGTCTGGCGGGAGTATTGAGCGTGTCGCTTTGGTGATCGACTTGCGTGGACGGGAGTTTTTCGAAAGTCTCTCCGTGACGATCGAGAGCCTGGATCAGATGGAGGGATTGTCGTATCACATCCTCTACCTCGATGCGAACGACCAAACGCTGGTTTCCCGTTACAAGGAAACTCGTCGCAGACATCCGCTTTCACCGAACGGTTCCCCTCTGGAAGGAATTCATGCTGAGCGCCGTCTGTTGCAGGAAATGAAGGGCTGGGCGCATCAGATTATCGATACGAGTCAAATGAAGCCAGCGCAGCTTCGGGAAAAAATCATCAACCAATACGCACAACAAGGATCACCCCTTACGATCAATGTATTGTCGTTTGGCTTTAAATACGGTACGCCGATTGACGCGGACTTGATGTTTGATGTCCGGTTTTTGCCGAATCCGCATTATGTAGACGAGTTGCGGCCCAAGACCGGATGCGATCCAGAGGTGGCTGATTACGTGATGAAGCACAAGGAAACCAAAGAGTTCATCGAGAAGCTGACGGACTTTTTGGCGTACACCTTGCCTCATTACCAGCGCGAAGGCAAAAGCCAGCTTGTGATCGGAATCGGCTGTACGGGCGGAAAACACCGCTCGGTCGCGATTGCAGAGCATCTGGGCCAGACCTTCGGAAAAGATTTTACCATCCGCGTCAGTCATCGAGACATGGAAAAGAACAAGTGAGCATAGGATGGCAGGAAGAAAAACGTTAGGTCATCCGCAAGAGAACGCCACCTGTTTATTTGTATCAGAAATAATGAGGTGACATATGCCTACTAAGGGAATGGGGAGGCTGCAGTCAAGGCCATTACGAATTGTCGTCATTGGCGGAGGAACGGGTCTGTCCGTCCTTTTGCGCGGTTTGAAGCATGAGCCGGTGCATATTACAGCGATTGTAACCGTAGCAGACGATGGGGGAAGCTCGGGACGTCTGCGCGAGGAAATGGATATGCTGCCGCCCGGAGATATTCGCAATGTGCTGACTGCTTTGGCCGATACGGAGCCGTTGATGGAAAAAGTCATGCAGTACCGTTTTTCCTCAGGCACGGGATTAGCAGGGCATAATTTGGGAAATCTATTACTTGCCGCAATGAACGAAATCACGGGAGATTTTGTCACCGCAGTCAAAACATTGAGCGGAGTTTTGGCGGTGCGTGGAGATGTGCTGCCTGCGTCCACGCAATCCATTCGTCTGAAAGCCGAAATGACGGATGGCTCAATCGTGATCGGAGAATCCCAAATACCGCTGACAGGCAAGGAAATCAGACGGGTTTTCCTTGATCCGGCAGACGCTGTGCCGCTGAGCGAGGCGCTTTTGGCCATTGCTGAGGCGGATGCCATTTTGATTGGACCGGGCAGTTTGTACACGAGCATACTGCCCAATTTGCTGGTGCGCGGTCTGTTTGCTGAGATCAAGCGCTCAACGGCCCCGAAGATTTATATTTGCAACGTAATGACACAGCCAGGAGAGACGGACGGTTTCACCGCCTCGAAGCATGTGCAGGTCATGTACGATCATGTAAAAGAATCATTTCTGGATACGATCATTGTCAATTCAGCCGAGCTGCCGAACCACGTGTTGGAAAAATACGCGGAGAAAGGAGCGGCTCCTGTCCCCTGTGACCTGAAAAAGCTGCGTCAGCTCGGCTTGCATATTGTCGCAAAGCCGTTGGTTACATTTGAGGATGGTTACCTGCGTCACGATGCGCATGCCGTGAGCAAGCAAGTCGTTTCACTCGTCAAGCGCAGACGGAGGGTGCTGAAGATAGAGAAGGAGTAGTGAGGTTCGATGTCATTCGCCGCGCATACCAAAAAAGAACTGACCATGATGGAGGGCGCCGACTGCTGTAGCAAGGCCGAATTGTCTGCCTTGATCCGTATGAACGGGAGCTTGCAGTTCGGAGCAGGACGCCTGGTGCTGGATGTGACGACGGAAAATGCGGCGATTGCCAGAAGGATTTACACCTTGATTAAAAAGCTGTTTCAGACGCACTGCGAGCTGCTCGTTCGCAAAAAGATGCGGCTGAAAAAGAACAACGTCTACATCGTGCGAATACCTAACCAGGCCAATGAAATTTTGCAAGACCTGGCGATCATGGACAGCAGCCTGTCGTTCGTACCCGGGATCGCTCCCGAGATTGTGAAAAAGTCGTGCTGCCGGGCTGCCTACCTGCGCGGTGCTTTTCTGGCAGGCGGTTCGGTCAACCATCCGGAGGCATCCAGCTATCATCTGGAGATATTCACCTCCTATCAGGATTTTTGCGAAGCATTGACCAAGATCGCCAATCGGTATAAACTAAATGCCAAGTGCATCGAGCGGAAAAAGGGGTACGTCCTCTACATTAAAGAAGGCGAGAAAATCACGGAGTTTTTGAGCCTGATCGGAGCACACCAGGCTCTGTTGTATTTTGAGGACGTCCGGATCGTAAAGGACATGCGCAACTCTGTGAACCGTTTGCACAATTGCGAGATTGCCAACATCAACAAAACGGTAAACGCTGCCACAAGACAAATGGAAAACATTCAGCTCATCGACCAGGAAATCGGGCTGGAGAACTTGCCCAGACGTCTGCGTGAGGTAGCCGAACTTCGTGTGGCACACCCCGACATCAATTTGAAAGAACTGGGGGAAATGGTCCCAAGCGGAGTTGTCAGCAAATCGGGAATTAATCACCGCTTGCGAAAAATTAACGAAATCGCTGACAAAATACGTGAAAAACAAAATCTTTCGTTGTAGATGCATGATATACTAAAGGATAATAGTCTACAAGGTTAGGAGGTCCATTCATGGTTCAACAGCAGGTTGTGGTTCAGTTGAAGACCGGTTTGCAGGCTCGTCCGGCTGCCTTTTTCGTACAAGAGGCCAACCGTTTTGTATCGGAAGTATTCGTAGAAAAAGGCAACAAAAAGGTCAACGCGAAAAGCATCATGGGTATCATGAGCCTCGCCATCAGCTCGGGAACGGAGATTACCATCTTGGCAGAAGGGCCGGATGCCTCCCAGGCAGTTTCGAGCCTTTCCAATCTGGTAAGCAAAGAAGAGTAGAAAACGATGGACGAAAGACACTGTCCCTTAATCGGGGGTGTCTTTTTTTGCGTCCATGCATCATTTTGCGTGGCGCAGGGTATTGCTAAACAATGTAGAGCGCAATAAAGGAGGAATGACTCATGAGCAATCGTGACACGTGTCGGGATAGCTGCAACGAAGGTCGGGATGCATACGACATGGACATCGACCGGATGATAAATGAAGGACTTGGAGGCGGAATCGTTTCCGATCAGAACGGCTTGATCGAGGAAACGAGCGTGGATACGATGACAGGGGCAAGCTCCGCGCAGCAAGCCTTAGACGACGAGCGATAAGAGGGAAGAACCTATGGATCTGACAAGAGCGCAGGCTATTCTTTATTCTCCTGAAAAAATCAAGGTAGAATACCAAGGCGAGTCGGTGTGGATCGATGCAGTCGACGAGAGGACGTCTACCGCGCGCATTCATCAGGAAAGAAACCCCGGCAACAGCTTGACTGTGTACGTCAGTCAGTTGGAAGAAGTCTAAGTCTACCCTCGCAAACGAAACAAAAGCGTAGCTGGCAAGCCGAGCGCGGGACGTCCTGGCGTTTTCACGGCTGCTTTGTCAGCGAATGATAAGGGCGTGCCGACAGGGGACCACCGAGGTACATACAGCGCCCTATAAAAAAACACTCGTGCCAACAATTCGATGGGCACGAGTGTTTTTTGACGCAGACGTTACTTTTTCGAAGAAGGCTCGGAAGTAATGACTTTGTCGATCAATCCGTACTCTACTGCTTCTTGGGCAGAGAGGAAGTTGTCGCGATCCGTATCCTTCTGGATGCGCTCCAGCGGCTGTCCTGTACGCTCAGCCAGGATGGTGTTCAGGTGGTCGCGCATTTTCAAAATGCGTTTCGCCGCGATTTCGATATCGCTTGCCTGACCTTGTGCACCGCCCAATGGCTGGTGAATCATCACTTCGCTGTTTGGCAGCGCATAGCGTTTGCCTTTTGTTCCGGCAGCGAGCAGGAAAGCGCCCATCGAAGCGGCCATTCCGATACAAATGGTGGAGACGTCTGGCTTGATGAAGTGCATCGTATCGTAAATCGCCATTCCGGCAGTGATGGAACCGCCAGGACTGTTTATGTACAGATGAATGTCTTTCTCCGGATCTTCCGCCTGAAGGAACAACAGTTGGGCCACCACAATGTTGGCTACCGTGTCATTGATGGGGGTTCCCAGAAAGATGATGCGGTCTTTGAGCAGGCGCGAATAAATATCGTAAGCACGTTCACCGCGGTTGGTCTGTTCAATGACAGTTGGAATCAAATTCATGTGCATCTCGTCTTCCTCCTCTCTTTGTAAGATTATCATACACAAAAGGTCAATGAAGGTCAAACACATAAGTGCACGCCCTCACTACCATGTTTGCCATTTTGCCTCTCCCTAAACCTATGGCAAAAGGAAAGCATTCATTCTTCTTCCGCGTCGTCTGCTTCCGTCAGGTCGACAGCCAGCTTGAGCGTCGCCTTCATCTTTTTCCCCTTGATGATCGTATATTCCTCCACCTGCTTGGCCGAAAGCTGATTGATGGCCTCTGCCAGTTCCTGCTGATTTTTGTACGGCTGGATGGTCAGCAAACATTCTTCATCGCTGGCTTCCTGGTAAATCAGAAAAAAACGATCGCTCGCCATGAGAGCTTCCTCCGTTCAAACAAAGTTATCCACAGTTTTATCAACAGGTTGTGCACAAAAACATTTGTTCGCGGGATAGCACGCCTGATTTCCATAGTTTTGGCATATTTGGCGTCTCGTTAACATAGGAAAAGTATGGAATGAAAAAGAGGAAAAAGCAGATATGTGTCGAAAATGATAAAATTGGAATTCATTTCATAAAAATCGAGGGGTGTTTAGTATGCTTCGCAAGTTTTCCACATTGATGCTTACAGCCGCTTTGCTGACAGGAAGTGTTGCAGCGACTGCTGCTTTTGCCCAACAGGCACCTGCACAGCAACAACTGAAAATCAAAGTTGAGCTGAATGGCAAAGAGCTGCCGTTTCCTCAAGACATCGTAACTGAAAACGGAGTGGCTTATGTAAACGCAAGTACGTTGGCATTGGCACTCGGAGGCGCAGCAGCATGGGATACCATGACCAAATCGCTTCTGGTTTCCAAAGATAACAAGTACGGCCTGCGCATGTATGAAAACAGCACGTTTGCTTACAAAAACGGCAAGGAAATCCGCGTGCCGAACCCGCCGCGTGCAACTACCGGAGCTGTGCTGGTACCATTGGTGTACATCGCACAAGAGCTGGGTGCCAAAGTGACTTACGATGCGAAAACACTCACCTACAAGCTGACAACCGAGATCAATTCGTAACCTTTTGGATGATTCCTCCGTTGTGATTGCCTTCGCGCTTCTCGTATAATAGAGAAAAAGCAGGCGCAATCGAGAGGGGACTTACACTCATGCAAGGAACCACGTTTGCCAGTGTAGCGATGCTGGTTGGCTTTGTAGTATTGGCCATATACGTTACGTGCAAAGCGTATTCCCAAAAATACAAAGAGTAATAATATTTTTCCATAAAAACGACCACTCTTGCGGGATGTGGTTGTTTTTATTTAATTTTCTGAAAATATACTGCACGGAAATATAAACCAAGGCAATAAAACAGGAGAAATATTATCATTTCTATTGCAAATTTTCTAAAATATCCTACAATGAAAGAGTGCATCATAGTTTGTTCGTAAATAAAGAGGGGGATGTTTTGCTATGAAAAAACAGAAATCACTGTCAATTCTGGCTGCTACGGTAGCACTGGGGACATTGCTTGCAGGTTGCGGCGGCGGTCAATCCAGCGCCCCACAATCGAACAGCGGAGGCGGAAGCACCAGTGGCGGCGGAGCAGGGGAGAAGCTGGTTATCGCCGTAGTCGGTCCGATGTCCGGCCAATATTCCGATTATGGAAGCACAGCCAAAGCAGGTGCGGAATACGCCCTGAAGGAAAAGCAGGAGGCGTTCAAGGCGCTCGGCTTTGACGTACAGCTTTCCGCACAAGACGACCAGGCTGACCCGAAACAAGGGGTAGCCGTCGCCCAAATGTTGATTTCCAACCCTGATGTGGTAGGTGTCGTCGGCCACGCAACAACTGGTGCCTCGATTACTGCCGCTGCCCAATACGATCAAGAAAAGCTCGTGATGGTATCTCCATCCGCAACAGGTTCTGACCTGACTGAGCAAGGCAAAAAGATCGTACACCGCATCTGTGCGCGTGATGACCAGCAAGGCTCCAAGGCAGCCATCTACGCGAAAAACCAGCTCGGTGTAAAATCGGCGTTCATCATGCACGACAAGGCTGCTTACGGCCAAGGTCTTGCGGAAGAAGTGAAAAAGCAGTTTGAAGCAGACGGCGTGCAAATCGTCGGCTTCGAAGGCGTAACCGCAGGCGAGAAAGATTACAGCGCGGTCATCAACCAGATCGTGTCGAAAAATCCGGAAATGATCTACTTCGGCGGCTACTACTCCGATGCTGGTATCATCGTCAAGCAGGCGCGCGAAAAAGGCTTCAAAGGCATCTTCATGGGTGGAGACGGCTACGACTCCGCTGACCTGGTGAAAATCGCCGGCGCTGAAAATGCGAACAACGTCGTCTTCACCTCGACTGTCGGTGACGTAGGCGCTACAGAAGAAGGCAAGAAATGGATCGAAGACTTCGAAAAATCGACTGGCAACAAAGTGGGGATCTTCACATCTTTCGGTTATGATTCCATGGGCGTAATGCTCAACGGTCTGGAAGAAGCGATCAAAGCGAACGGCGGCAAAAAGCCAACCCGTGAGCAAGTGCTGGAAGCCGTGCACAAAACAAAAGACTACAAAGGCAAATTCGTAAACGTGACCTTCAACGAAAAAGGCGACAACGAGTTCGCGTCCGTCTACGTGTACAAATACGAAGACGGGAAAAAAGTTTACATCGGCGAAGCGAAGTAATCGGTCGGTAGGAACGAGCCGTTTGGGACATACTACGTTTGGCACGAAGACCAGCTAGAAGGAGGCATTCGCATGTCAAACAATCGCAATACGAAAAACGGCGGCAATCAAGGGCACAGCAGCAAGACCCAGGATACCCAGAAGCAAAAGTCCGAACGAGATCGCAACCTGAACAAGCAAGACCCGCAATAAGCGAAAAGCAAAAAGCCCACCCAAGCGAGCTTGACGCTCCTGGGTGGGCTTTTGCGATCTTACCAGATTCCTTGCTTGCTCGGCAGCCGTTTTTCCGGGTGGCCGTAGCCTTGGTGCTTGCGGCTTCTCAGATTTTTCGCCTGCGATTCGCGAATTTTGGCGACGAACTCGCTCGTGCTCATTTTGGTAAAGTCCATAGGGCACCTCCATCTTCCACGCTGTTTGGCTTGACGCCTTTTTAGGATGGCCCTTTTTGCTCGTGCGCAATCGGGAGCGTAATTTTTACAGTCGTGCCCTCATTGCGTTTGCTGGCGATTTCCAGGTGGCCTCCGTGGTCTTTGATGATTTTGCTGCTAATCATCAGGCCCAGGCCGGTTCCGTTTTCCTTTGTAGTGAAAAAAGGATCGCCCAGCTTCGGAATCAGCTCTTCCGGTATTCCGCAGCCGTTGTCCGCGATCGTAATCAGTACCTCCTGATCGGCCTTTGCGCTGGTGGCAAGCATGATCTCGCCGTGTCCGTCAATCGCTTCGAGCGCATTTTTGACGATGTTGATAAACACTTGCTTCAACTGGTTTTCTTCGCCGGAAATAACGGGGGCATACTCAAAAGACGTGTGAATCGGAATGTTTTTCAGGTTCGATTCCGATGCCAGCAAGGTCAAGACGTTTTCCAGCAAGGAGACAAGGGAAAGCGACTTGATCTGGACGTTGTGCGGCTTGGAAAGCACGAGCAGCTCGCTGACGATGAAGTTGATCCGGTCCAGCTCCGAGAGCATGATGTCCGCGTACATTTGTTGCTCGCTCAGCGTCGGCTTCAAAAGCTGGATAAAGCCTTTCAGCGAAGTGAGCGGATTGCGAATCTCGTGCGCGATGCCCGCGGCCAGCTCGCCGATCACCGAGAGCTTCTCGGCCTGGCGGAGCAGCAGCTCGTTGTTGCGGCGCTCGGTAATGTCGCGGGACACGATGATAAAGCCGTCGCACTCGCCGCAGTCGGTCAAAATCGGCGCGCCTTTTGCCTCCAGAACGATCCAGTCGCCATGCGCGCTCCGGTAGCGAAATTCGCAGGTGCGAGGCTCCAGCGTCCGGACCAGATCGTGAAATTGCTCGCGGACACGCTCGACGTCTTCCGGGTGAACGCATTGGAAGCACATTGGCCCGGCGTGCTGGCTCGTCCCTGTGACCCGCTCATAGGAAGGCGAGAGGTGCACGATCTCGCCATGCTTGTCGGTAATCAAAATCAAATCGTCGGTATGCTCGGCAATGATTTTGCTTTCCTTTTTGATGCGGGACAAAGCCGCCTCGGAAACTTTGCGTTCCGTGACGTTGCGGGACACAAACATGATGTTTTTGACGGTCCCGTCTTCCTGGACCATGGGAATGCCGCGCGTCTCGAAGGAGATCCACGCGCCGTTTTTATGCCGGGAACGAAGCTCGAGGAAGACGGGCTGTTTGGTTTGGAAAATTTCCCGCTGTTTGGCCAGGAGCAGAGGGAAGTCTTCGGGATGAGTGATTTCCAGGCTGCCCGGAGAGACGAGCTCGGCAGGCGAGTAGCCGAGCTGCTGCTCGATGGATGGAGAGACGTATATCCGCTGCAGCGTCTCGTCGAAAATCGTCACAAGGTCCTGGGTATGGTCAATCAACAGCCGATACTTGGTTTCGGTCTGGCGCAGCGCTTTTTCGATCCGCTTGCGGTCGGAGATATCGCGCGTGACGCAGGAGGCCGCGATAATGGTGCCATTTTCGTCCCGGATGGGGGTTGCGGACAGCGTAACTTCTACGAGTGTCCCGTCTTTGCGCTTTCGCACCGTCTCGTAGTTGGTCAAATGAACGCCCATGCTCCTGACGGCGTCAAACAGTTGTCTCGTTTCGTTGACGAGCTCGTCCGGGATAAAACAGTACGGAGAAGCGTCAAGCTCCTCCAGCGACCACCCGTAATATTGCTCAAACGCTTGATTGACCAGCACGATGCGGTTGTCCATGTTGCTGATGGAGATGGCATCTGTCGTATAGTGAAAAAACGCTTTCAAAATCTGGTCGGGAAAGAGGAGACTCGTCATCTGGCGCGGAACATGCTTCTTTTTCCACGTAAACGTGGGCTTTAGCTGATCTGTCATAAATATCCTGCCTTGCGGTTCAATTATTTGGATAGTCGTGTCGAGATAGTATTCGTGTTGTTGACGGTGTTTTCCTATCGCCAAAATTAGAATATAGTGGGATTGGCTGGTACTTTATCGTTGGTAAACGGTTGAAGGTTCAAAAGCGCCGAAAAAATAGGCTATAATGTAGGGAGCAAAAACTGGCGGGGGTGTATGCATGAGCACGGGGTTTATCATCGTTCTTGTCCTGACGTTTGTTCTTATCATCGGGGCCACGATTTTGGTTACGAATAAAGCTTATTCCCGGAAACCGGAGCAGATTGATCCGCTGCCGGGGAAAGACGCGGCGAGCAAAGAGCTGGATCAGTAGAGCGGAAAAAATCAAGCCTGCGGCGAGGATGGCGCTGCGCAGGCTTTTTTGGCGCGAAAAACAGGGCTGTAAACAGAAAAAAGACTGGAATGCATCCAGTCTTTTTCGTATGGTACGCCTGAAGGGAATCGAACCCCCGCACATGGTTCCGGAGACCATTGCTCTATCCACTGAGCTACAGGCGTGCAATATAATGGGTGACACTAATTAATTATAAGTCATCCACGGGGAAAAATGCAAACGAAAAACGAGATTTTGTGTGATTTTTTTTCATGAGTGTGAACAGGAAGCAATCTCAATTTTTTGTGTACGCTCTTCAAAAATTGGCAGGAAAATTGCAAGAGAGAACGAATATAATGAAAATTAAAGAGACATTCGCAAGAAGCAGTGGGAAGGGGGCGAGCTTCATGAACATGGGATTGGGTTTGTATCAGGAACAGACGCTGAAACTTGTGATGACGCCGGAGTTGCGTCAGGCCATTACTATATTGCAATACTCTGCTGTTGATCTGATCTCCTATTTGCAGGATCAGGCCAACGAAAATCCTGTATTTGACCTGGAAGTGGCAGCGGAAGTGGCTACGGCAAAAGCAGAAAAGCCGGCGCCGGAAATCGACTGGAAGGAAATCGTCGGAAACCGCGCGACAGGCGATTATTCTCCGGCAAAAAATGAAAGCACTTACAACCCGCTGGATTACGTGCAGCAAGGCAACGAAAACTTGTATGAGCATCTGGAGCGGCAGCTTGGCTATGTAAAAGGCTTCTCGCCTCTGCAAAAGCGAATCGCACTGTTTTTGATCGGAAATTTGGACGAAAAAGGCTATCTGGAAATTACGCTGGAGGAAGCGAGCCGCAATCTCGGGGTAGACGTGCCGGAGATTGAGGATGTGCTGTCGGTGTTGCAGCATTTTGATCCGGTAGGCGTGGCGGCGCGTAGTCTGGAGGAATGTTTGCTCTTGCAGTTGGAGCACCTGGCCCTCGACGACGAAAAGATCGTCCTGGTCGTGCGCAACCATCTGCAAGACCTCGCCGACAACCGCTACCAGCGCATTGCCGACAAAGTGGGCTGCACGCCGCAGGAAGTGCAGACGATGGCGGATTTGGTCCGCACGCTGAATCCAAGGCCCGGCGCCCAGTTTTCCCAGGCGGAGACGAGATACGTCATCCCGGACGTGACGGTGGAAAAGGTCGGGAGCGAGTACGTCGTGCTCGTCAACGATGTGGCGGCGCCGCGTTTGAAAATCAACAGCTTTTATGAGAAAATGCTTAGTCAGCAAAAAAGCCAGGAAGAGGCGAAGCAGTTTATCCACGACAAGCTTAACGCTGCGATGTGGCTGGCGAAAAGCCTGGAACAGCGCCGTCTGACGCTGATGCGCGTCACCCAGGCGATCGTGGACATGCAGCGCGACTTTTTCGACCGCGGCATCCATTACTTGAAGCCGATGACGCAAAAGGAGATCGCCGAGCGGGTCGGCTTGCACGAATCGACGATCAGCCGTGCGACCAGCAACAAATACGTGCAGACTCCGCGGGGCATTTTTGAGCTGAAATACTTCTTTACTTCCGCCCTCACCACTTCCAGCGGGTCTGCGACATCCTCGGAGAGCGTCAAACGCAGAATCAAGGCGTTGATTGAGCAGGAGGATCGCAAGGCGCCGCTGTCTGACCAGAAGCTGGGGGAAATGCTGCTTGCGGAAGGAATCGAAATTTCTCGCCGCACGGTCGCCAAGTACCGCGAAGAAATGCTGATCCCGTCCTCTGCAAAACGAAAGAGGTTTTAAACGACAATGAACAACAAGCAGCTTGAGGTCGTCCTGTACGGACGGAAAAAATGCCATTTGTGCGACGATGTGGAGCTTGCCATCCGCAGTCTGGCGGAGGAGTTTCCGTTGCAACTGCACATCGTGGACATTGAGAGCGACGCACAGCTTCACGAAGAAATGATGCTGGTGATTCCGGTAGTGGCGATCGACGGAGAAGTAGTGTTCCGTTCGATTACGCATGTAGTGACGATCGAGGAGCTGCGGGCTGAGTTTCGGAAGCGCCAGTTGACCAGTTGAATGGAAGAAAAGCTCCCCCTGCCAAGATTGGGCTAGGGGGAGCTTGCATGTTTTTCGCCGATATGCTACATTCAAGGTGAAGCAAGTGATCTTTTTTTTGCACCAATCGGGACAAAAAATGTATATACAGGGACAAAAAATGTCCCGATCAATTTTACAGCCAAGGATGTAAGCACATGCGACGATTACTGGAACTGCAGCAAAAGCTGCTGCCTGATCTGACTCAGGTCTTGCGCGAGAGGTATATGCTGCTCCGGTCGATCTACCACTTGCAGCCGATCGGACGCAGAGGGCTTGCGCAAGCGATGAATACGACAGAGCGTATTTTGCGGGCGGAAGTCGAGCTGTTGAAGGAGACAGGGCTGTTGACGGTTACCGCCGCAGGGATGCACCTGAGCGGAGAGGGGCAGCAGGTGCTGGATGACATGGAGCCGCTCGTAGGCGAACTGTTTGGCCTTACAGACTTGGCAGAAGGTCTGCAAAAGAAGCTCGGCATCCCGGAAGTGATCGTGGTGCAGGGCGACGCAGACCAGTCGCCGTGGGTCAAGGATGAGCTGGGGCGCGTAGGAGCGAGAGTGCTGAAGCAGGTCGTTCAGGAGGGAGATATTGTCGCCGTGACAGGCGGCACCTCCATCGCAAGCGTAGCCAACCACTTGACGCCTTCCGCTTCGTTCAAAAATGTGCAGTTTGTGCCCGCACGCGGCGGCCTGGGCGAGAGAGTGGAGCTGCAAGCCAACTCGCTTGCCGCTGCCATGGCTGCAAAGACTGGCGCTACTTACCGGCTGCTTCACGTGCCGGATCGCCTGCATCCGGAAGCCTTGCAGACGCTGCTCAAGGAGCCGCAGGTGCAAGATGTGCTCTCGCTTTTGCGGGATACGCGCATCGTGCTGCACGGCATCGGCGACGCCCTCGCAATGGCTCGCCGCCGCAATTATTCGGAAGAGGAGCTCGCTGATTTGGCAGAAGCCGGGGCGGTGTCTGAGTCCTTCGGCTACTACTTTAATGAAGCGGGCGAAATCGTCCACCGGATGCCGACGATCGGGCTGCAACTGGAGGAAGTGCACAAAGCTGAAACGGTACTCTCCATAGCGGGGGGCGAAAGCAAGGCAAAAGCGATTCTTTCCTTTGCCAAACAATCGTGTCAGAATGTACTCATTACGGATGAAGGGGCTGCAAGAGCCTTGTTGTCCGCACGATTGTAACGGAAGGAAGCTGATCGTATGTCTATGGCGCAGGTTATGCCCATCCTGGCGATGATTGCAGGAATTGTGTTCAGTTTGTCACTCGGTTTTCCGATTGCGCTGGGGATTGTTTTTGCGATCCTGGTCACACTGGTTAGTGTGAGCAAACTGGGCTATTCCTTGAAGCAGCAATTCTCGTTTGGCTGGGAAGGCGTCAAGAAGACGAAGCCGGTTCTCATGATCCTCTTCTTGGTGGGCGTGTTGATTCCGCTTTTGATGATGGGAGGAACCATACCCGCGATCATTTACTACGGGTTGTCCATCGTCAACGTCGACTATTTGTTTGTTCTCTCCTTTTTGCTGACAGGAGCGGTCAGTTATCTGCTGGGGACCTCTGTTGGCACCTTGAGTACCATCGGCCTGTCGCTGATGGGGATTGCCCATGCGGCAGGCATTTCGCCAGCGATTGTCGGTGGCGCGTTGATCTCCGGAGCGATGGTGGGAGAGCGGTTTTCGCCGATTTCCAGCAGCCGGCTGCTCGTCCTGTCCAATGTCGGAATGACAGAAGAACAGGACAGGCGAACCAGGCGTCCTGCCATGCTCGCGACAGGCATATGCGCCGTGCTGTTTCTCCTCATGGATCTGTTTCGCACACAGACCGGTTCCGGCGAGATGATTTCGTTGTATCAAGGGCTGTTGTCCAGCCACTTTTCGCTAAATGGGTTGCTCATGCTGCCGCTGATTGTCCTGATCGGGTCTTTCGCCCTGCGAGTAAAGGCCGTGACCGCGCTTTTGTACGGAATCGTGGTCAGCGCCGTCATGGTGGGCATTCACGGACAGCTTGACGCCAAGACGTTTTTTTCCGCCATGCTGTACGGATACGAGCTGCACTCGGGCACACCGCTCGATCAGCTTGTGCACGGCGGCGGGATGGTTGCCATTTTGAACGTTCTGCTGCTGATTGTCCTGGCAGGCTTTTTGAACGGCATTTTGAACCAGGCCAACATACTTACTCCGATTGTCGACAAATTGATGGGCAATACGAAAAATCCGACCGTACTGGTAGCAAAAGCGGCAGCGTTGTCACTTTTGGTCGTCATTATCAGTTGCAACCAGACCATTCCGATTCTGGTGCTTGGCTCGACGCTTCTCGAACGGTTCTCGCAATGGACCGGCGGACGCGAGCTGCTGGGCAAAACGATGCTGGACTCCACGGTTGTCATGCCTGTGCTGATCCCGTGGAACGGCCTGTCGATGGTGATGGCTTTGACGCTCGGCGTTCCTACTGTACAGACGTTGCCCTTCGTGTTTTTCAGCATTGTATTGCCGATTGTCACGATTCTCTCCACCCGAGGCTTTTCGCCGGAAGGTGGGTTTATAGCCACAAAGAATAAAGCTAGCTAACGAGCAGGAGGTTTTTTCTCATGGTAAAAGTAGGGATTAACGGTTTTGGACGAATTGGTCGCAACGTGTTCCGCGCAGCACTCAGCAATCCGAATGTAGAAATCGTAGCCGTAAACGATTTGACTGACGCGCAAACGCTCGCTCATCTGCTCAAATACGATTCCGTGCACGGTGTGCTGGACCTGCCTGTAGAAGCGGGCGAAAACACGCTGATCGTGGGCGGAAAAGAAATCAAGGTTCTCGCTGAACGCGATCCTGCCCAACTGAAATGGGCCGACTACGGAGTAGAGATCGTCGTTGAGTCTACAGGCCGATTCACCAAGCGCGAAGATGCGGCGAAGCACCTGGAGGGCGGAGCGAAAAAAGTCATCATTTCTGCTCCTGCTACGAATGAAGACATTACGATCGTCATGGGCGTAAACGAGGACAAATACGATCCGGCGAAGCACACCGTCATCTCCAACGCGTCCTGCACAACCAACTGCCTGGCGCCGTTTGCCAAAGTGCTGAACGACAAGTTCGGAATCGTGCGCGGTCTGATGACCACCGTGCATTCCTACACCAACGACCAGCAAATTCTCGACCTGCCGCACAAAGACTTGCGCCGTGCCCGCGCTGCTGCGGAAAACATTATCCCTACCTCCACAGGGGCAGCAAAAGCAGTGGCACTCGTGCTGCCTGAGCTGAAAGGCAAGCTGAACGGCTTCGCGATGCGCGTACCGACTCCAAACGTGTCGGTTGTCGACCTGGTAGCCGAGCTGAAAACCGATGTTACGGTAGAAGAGATCAACAACGCGCTGAAGGAAGCGGCAGAGGGTCCGATGAAAAACATCCTGGGCTACTCCGAAGCTCCGCTCGTCTCTTCCGACTACAACGGCAACCCGGCGTCCTCCACAATCGATGCGCTGTCCACGATGGTCCTGGAAGGAAACATGGTGAAAGTCGTTTCCTGGTACGATAACGAGTGGGGTTATTCCAATCGTGTCGTAGACTTGTGTCATTTTGTTGCACAGCGCGGCTTGTAACACGTAAAATAGAACTGTTGTGAAAAAGGGAGAGCAATCTCCCTTTTCCCATATGTTTTTTCCGAATAAAAAGCCAATGATTTGGGAGGATCGTTCATGAACAAGAAATCTATCCGCGATGTTGAGCTGGCAGGCAAGCGCGTATTTTGCCGTGTCGACTTTAACGTGCCGATGCAGGACGGGAAAATTACCGATGATACTCGCATTCGCGCTGCTGTGCCAACTATCCGTTTCCTGATGGAAAAAGGGGCCAAAGTAATTCTGGCAAGCCATTTTGGCCGTCCGAAGGGGCAAGTAGTGGAAGAGATGCGTCTTACTCCTGTCGCTTCCCACCTGTCTTCGCTTTTGGACAAGGAAGTGCGCAAGCTGGATGATTCCATAGGGGCAGACGTAGAAGCGGCAGTCGGGCGCATGGAAAACGGAGACGTGATCCTGCTCGAAAACGTGCGCTTCCATGCGGGAGAAGAAAAGAACGATCCGGAACTGGCAAAAAGCTTTGCGGCGCTGGCCGATCTGTTTGTCAATGACGCTTTTGGGGCAGCACACCGGGCACACGCTTCCACAGCGGGAATTGCCCAATACATACCGGCTGTAGCGGGGCTGTTGATGGAAAAGGAAATTCGCTTCCTGGGCGGAGCCTTGTCCAAGCCAGAGCGTCCATTTACGGCAATCGTCGGCGGCGCAAAAGTAAAAGATAAAATTGCTGTGATTGAGAACTTGTTGACCAAGGTTGACCACTTGATTATCGGCGGCGGCATGGCAAATACATTCCTCAAGGCACAAGGCTATGGCATCGGCGCATCGCTGTGCGAGGATGACAAGCTCGATCTGGCTCGTAGCTTGATGGAGCAGGCAAAAGAGCGCGGCGTCGAGCTTTTGATGCCAGTCGACGTCGTCGTGGCAGACCGCTTTGCGGCTGACGCGAAGAAAAAAGTCGTTTCCATCGATGCGATTCCGGATGGCTGGATGGCGCTCGATATCGGGCCAAAAACAGTGGAACAATACCGTAGCGTGATTGTCGAGTCCAAAACGGTCGTTTGGAACGGACCGATGGGCGTGTTTGAAATGGACGCTTTTGCAGAAGGCACAATCGGCGTCGCCAAAGCGATGGAAGCGTGCGCGGGTACGACCATCATCGGCGGCGGAGACTCCGTGGCTGCGGTGGAAAAAGCGGGCGTAGCCGAGCAGATGACCCACATTTCTACAGGTGGCGGGGCGTCGCTGGAATTTATGGAAGGCAAGGAGCTGCCAGGCGTAGCTGTGCTGGCAGATCACGAATAAGAGCGAAGCGGGGGGAGTTTGCATGCGGACACCAATTATCGCGGGGAACTGGAAGATGTTCAAGACGATTGCCGAGGCGAAGGCGTTTGCGGAAGAAGCCAAGGCTGGCAACAGCACTTCCGGGGTACAAAAAGTCATTTGCGCGCCATTTACAGCTTTGGCTGCCTTGAAAGAGGCGTTTGCCGGCACAGATATTGCCGTTGGCGCGCAAAACATGCATTTTGCCGAGCAGGGTGCATACACCGGGGAAATCAGCGCGGCGATGCTGAAGGAAATCGGCGTGGAGTACGTGATTCTCGGCCATTCCGAGCGTCGCCAATACTTCAATGAAACAGATGAGAGCGTGAATCAAAAAGTCGTAGCTGCGCTTGCAGCAGGTCTGGTGCCGATCGTGTGTGTCGGCGAAAGCCTGGAGCAGCGGGAAGCAGGCGAAACTGCTCAAGTTGTGCGCACGCAGACGGAAGGGGCGTTTGCGGGCCTGACAGCCGAGCAGGTGGGAAAAAGCATCATCGCCTACGAACCGATCTGGGCGATTGGCACAGGCAAGTCCTCGACTGCCGAGGATGCCAACGAGACGATTTCGTTGATCCGCAGCGTGGTCGCGGAGCGCTTCGGCCAGGCGACAGCGGAAGCCGTGCGTATTCAGTACGGCGGCAGCGTCAAGCCGGAAAACATCGCCAGCTACATGGCGCAGCCGGATATCGACGGTGCGCTGGTCGGCGGAGCGAGCCTGGCAGCGGACAGCTACTTGCAGCTTGTGGCAGGTGCGGCCAAGCGATAGGAGGAGGAGAAACAGATGGCACAAAGACCAAAGCCGGTAGCGCTGTTGATTCTGGATGGCTTTGCCTTGCGCAGCGAAACGTACGGCAACGCGGTAGCGCAAGCGAACAAACCGAACTTTGACCGTTTCTGGAACGAATACCCCCATGCGACGCTGGAAGCGAGTGGACTGGCTGTCGGATTGCCGGAAGGGCAAATGGGGAACTCCGAGGTAGGACATCTGAACATCGGTGCAGGCCGTGTCGTCTATCAAGATTTGACCCGCATCACCAAGTCGATTCGCGAAGGCGCCTTTTTTGAAAACGAAACATTGGTAGCTGCCTTCGAGCACGCGAAGCAAAACAACAAGCAGCTCCACCTGTTCGGGCTATTGTCCGACGGCGGCGTGCACAGCCATATCGAGCATTTGTACGCGATTTTGGAGCTGGCCAAGCGGCAAGATTTTGACCGCGTCTACATTCACGGCTTTCTCGACGGCCGCGACGTATCGCCGGACAGCGCCGTTGGCTACATTGAGCAACTGCAAGCGAAGATTGCGGAAATCGGCGTAGGCAAAATCGCAACGGTGCAGGGCCGCTACTACGCGATGGACCGGGACAAACGCTGGGAGCGCATCGAAAAAGCGTATCGCGCCATGGTGTATGCGGATGCTCCCGCTTACCGCGATCCGATCCAGGCGGTCAAAGAGTCCTACGAAAAGTCGATCATGGACGAATTTGTCATGCCGACAGTGATTGTCGGCGACGACGACAAGCCGGTGGCGAAGATCGAAAGCGGCGACTCGATCATCTTTTACAACTTCCGTCCTGACCGGGCGATCCAAATTTCGCAAGCATTTACGAACGAGGACTTCCGCGGCTTTGATCGCGGCGAGGGACGCCCGCGCGATCTGCACTTTGTCTGCCTGACCCATTTTTCCGAGACGGTGAACGGGTATGTGGCCTACAAGCCTTCCAACCTGGACAACACATTGGGAGAAGTGCTTTCGCAGCACGGATTGAAGCAACTGCGCATCGCCGAGACGGAGAAATATCCGCACGTGACTTTCTTCTTTAGCGGCGGGCGCGAGCAGGAGTTCCCAGGCGAGACCCGCATCCTGATTCCTTCGCCAAAAGTGGCAACCTACGACCTTCAGCCGGAAATGAGCGCTCCCGAGCTGACAGATGCGGTTGTCGCAGAGATTGAAGCGGAGAACTTCGACGCGATCATTCTCAACTTCGCCAACTGCGACATGGTCGGCCACTCCGGGAAAATGGAGCCGACGATCAAGGCCGTCGAAACCGTTGACGCATGCCTGGGCCGCGTAGTTGACGCGATTCTCGCCAAAGGAGGCGTGGCTGTCATTACAGCCGACCACGGCAACGCCGATCTGATGCTGGATGAGGAAGGGCGTCCGATCACCTCGCACAGCACGTATCCCGTGCCTGTGATTGTGACCAAAGCAGGAGAGAAGCTGCGAGAAGACGGTATTTTGGCCGATCTGGCTCCGACCTTGCTCGACCTGCTGGGAGCCGAGCAGCCAGTGGAAATGACAGGCAAATCGTTACTTGCAAAATAGCCCGCTCTAGGACACACTGATAGGTGACTAGATGCCATACAAATACTTGCGGGGCACCTCGCATACTAAAAGGAGATGGATCGAGAAATGGCAATGATTACTGACATTTATGCACGCGAAATTATGGACTCCCGCGGTAATCCAACCGTGGAAGTGGAAGTATATCTCGAAGACGGCTCGATGGGCCGCGCAGCAGTTCCATCCGGAGCGTCCACAGGTGCCTATGAAGCGGTTGAGCTTCGCGATGGCGACAAAGCCCGCTACCTGGGCAAAGGCGTACTGAAAGCCGTAGAAAACGTCAACGAAATCATTGCTCCTGAGCTGATCGGCATGGATGCTCTGGATCAGGTAGGCATCGACATGGCGATGATCCAGCTCGACGGCACGCACAACAAAGGCAAGCTGGGCGCAAACGCGATCCTCGGCGTCTCCATGGCGGTAGCACGCGCTGCTGCTGACTCCCTCGGAGTGCCTCTCTACAACTACTTGGGCGGCTTCAACGCAAGAACATTGCCAGTTCCGATGATGAACATCTTAAACGGCGGCAAGCACGCAGACAACACAGTAGACATCCAGGAATTTATGGTTATGCCAGTAGGCGCAGAGTCTTTCAAGGAAGCGCTGCGCATGGGCGCGGAAATTTTCCACTCCCTGAAAAAAGTGCTGCATGACAAAGGTCTGAGCACAGCAGTAGGCGATGAGGGCGGCTTCGCTCCAAACCTGAAGTCCAACGAAGAAGCGATCACGACCATTCTGGATGCGATCAAGGCTGCTGGCTACGAGCCGGGCAAAGACGTGTTCCTCGCGCTGGACGTAGCAGCGACCGAAATGTTCAAAGACGGCAAATACCACTTCGAAGGTGAAGGCGTTGTGAAAACAACCGAAGAAATGATCGCGTTCTACGAAGACCTGGTAAGCAAATACCCGATCATCTCCATCGAAGACGGCTTGTCCGAAGACGACTGGGATGGCTGGAAAGCGCTGACTGACAAGCTGGGCAGCAAAGTACAGCTCGTGGGCGACGACCTGTTCGTGACCAACACCGAGCGTCTGGCGCGCGGTATCGAGTCTTCCACAGGCAACTCCATCCTGGTAAAAGTAAACCAGATCGGTACCCTGACAGAGACGTTTGAAGCGATCGAAATGGCGAAGCGCGCAGGCTACACAGCGGTTATTTCCCACCGCTCCGGCGAAACCGAAGACTCCACCATCTCCGATATCGCGGTAGCTACCAATGCGGGACAAATCAAGACAGGTGCGCCTTCCCGTACCGACCGCGTAGCGAAGTACAACCAATTGCTGCGCATCGAGGACGAACTGGCTGACACTTCCCGTTTTGGCGGACGCGCTGCATTCTACAACCTGAAAAAATAAGGCCATCGGCCAGCCAAAAGAAGCGGTACCTGCGCAGGTGATGCGTAGGGCCGCTTTTTTCATGTGCAGAAAGATCCTATGCTGGCTTCCTTATGCAAGGTGATGCGGGCAACAGGCATTTGCGGCTCTGTTTTGCTTTTGGCATAAAAAAGGACGGAACCTGTGCGAGAGGTTCCGTCCTTGTGGAGCGGCTGCCGTTTTACGACATCGCGACTGCTTTTTCTTTTGTCTTCACGCTGCCAGAGCCAATCCGGCACTTGCTGTAAGGAATGCACATCGGCGTGCCGTACAGCGGGTCCAGGGTGATCTGGCAGTCCATATCAAACACGGTGCGCACGAGGTCGGTCGTCAGGATTTCTTCCGGCGCGCCCTCGGCCACGACTGTCTGGTTGTGCACGGCGACGATATGGTGCGCGTAGCGGCAAGCGAGATTCAAGTCGTGGAGGACCATGACGATGGTGCGTTGTTCCATTTCATTCAGCTCATACAACAGGTCCAATATTTCAATCTGGTGCGACATGTCCAGATACGTCGTCGGTTCGTCGAGCAGAATCGTTTCGGTCCCTTGCGCCAGTGTCATGGCGATCCAGGCCCGCTGGCGCTGACCTCCGGAGAGGCTGTCGACAGAGCGGTTGGCCAGCTCGGTAAGCTGGGTAGCGGCCAGTGCTTTTGCGACCATTTGCTCGTCTTCCTCTGACCATTGCTGAAGCCAGTTTTGATAAGGGTAGCGTCCCTGCTTGACCAGTTGCTGAATCGTCAAGCCTTCCGGGGCGGTTGGGCCTTGCGGGAGGATAGCCAGACGTTTTGCTACTTCCTTCGTAGACCGCTTGGCGATTGATTCACCCTCTAGCAAAATGGCTCCTTCCTTCGGCTTCAGCAGGCGAGCCAGCGAGCGCAGCAGTGTCGATTTGCCGCTGCCGTTGCTGCCGATGAAAACCGTGATTTTTCCACGCGGGATATTCAGGTTGAGTGCTTCGATGATGTTGCGTTCCCCGTAGGACAAGGTGAGGTTGCGGGTTTCCAAAGCTTGCATGAGGGCAGAACTCCTTTCGCTAGCGATTTCGGTTTTTGTACAGCAAATAGATGAAAAACGGAGCACCGATCGCAGAGGTGAAGACCCCGACAGGCACCTCGATCGGGGAAAAGGCCGTGCGCGCGATCAAATCGGCAGCGAGCACGATGATGGCGCCGAGAAACGCCGACAGCGGGAGCGCACCGCCAAAGGACGGGCCGATTAGCTGTTTGGCGATGTGCGGCGCGAGCAAAGCGACGAAGCTGATGTCTCCTCCGACGGACACGGCTGTTCCGGTCAACGCGGCGCAGATCATGAGCAGAAGGAAACGATCCCATTGCAGCGCGCTGCCCAGGCTCGTCGCGACATCGTCGCCGAGCTGCTGGATGTTGACTCTGCGGGCGAGAACGGCAGCGACTGCAATCAGGATGACGACCCACGGCAAGATCATGAACACATCGTTCCAGTCGACGCCGTAGATGCTTCCCGTCAACCAGAGCAAGGCTTTGTTTTGCAGCAAAAACGGGCTGAACATAATCAAAATGGTGACAAGCGCACCCGCAGCGATCTTGATTCCGACACCGATCATGACGAGACGCAGCGGCGTGACGCCTTTTTTCCACGACAGGGCGTACAGCAGAAACGTCGTCAGCATTGCTCCCAAAAAGGCAGTAGGAGGCAGCCATTTGATGCTCGCTGTTTCAAAGAGAAGCAAAAAGCCTACGGCGGCAACCGAAGCGCCTCCGGCTACGCCAAGCACGTCAGGCGAAGCGAGCGGGTTGCGAATAATCCCTTGCATGATCGCGCCCGCCGCTGCCAAAGCTGCTCCCACCAGGACGGCAATCAGGATGCGCGGAAGCCGGAATTGCTGGACAACCAACGCATTTTCTTCCGAACCGATTCCGAGCAGGACTTTGACGACATCCAGCGGCGCAATTTTCATCTCGCCCATTCCGAGACTGACGACTGCCACAGCCAGGGCAAGCAGCAGCGCGATGGTTGTATACAGCAGCGTTTTTTTATGTAGCTGAAAAGAAAACCGTTTGCCAAAGCGCAGAGGCAGGTATGGCTTCATTATTTATCCAGCCCCTTTCGTGCGACATAGATGAAGAACGGAACACCGATCAGGGCGGTCATGACGCCAATTGGCACTTCGGCAGGCATGGCGATAAAGCGTGCGCCGATATCGGCCAAAAGCAAAAGGATCGAACCGAGCAGTCCGCTGTACAACAGCACCCAATGCGTTTCGATTCCGACAAGATAACGGGCCAGATGCGGCGTGACCAGTCCGACGAAGCCGATCGGGCCAGCGACAGCTACTGCGCAGCCGGAGAGCAGGACGATCACGACACCGATTGAGAGCTTGACGAGCAAAGTGCGCTGGCCGAGACCTTTTGCCACATCGTCGCCCATGAGCAGCGTTTGAATGGGGCGGGCCAGCAGGAAAGCGGCGATCCAGGCGAAGATCATATATGGAAAGACTGTAGCCAAATACTCCAGCTTTCTTCCGCCGACAGAGCCAGCAAGCCAGAAAAGCACCTCGTCGGCAGCTTTTTCGTTGAGTACCATCATCGCGTGGCGGATGGAAGCAGCCAAGGCAGTAATCGCTGCCCCTGCAAGCACCAGCTTGACGGGAGTAAGGCCATCTCTGCCGAATGAGCCGAGCAGGTAGACGATGAACCCGGCTACGGCAGCTCCGAAAAAGGAAATCCACGTAAACTCCGTAAGCGAGCTGATTCCGACAAACGTAACGGCGAAAACGACAAAGAGAGAAGCGCCTGCGTTCAGTCCAAACAGCTCAACATCTGCCACAGGGTTTCTCGTCAGCGATTGCAGCAGGGTACCTGCAAGGCCGAGACAAAAGCCGACCGTCAGCGCATTCAGCACGCGCGGCACCCGAACTTCTTTAATGACAATATGTTCGTTTGTTCCGTTAAAATGGGTATAGGCGTCAATGGCTGTTTGCCAGCTCGTATCAATCACGCCAAACACAAGACTGGCATAGCTGAGGTAAACCAGCAGCAGAATGGCGATAGCCACTCCTAGAATTTTGCGAAAACGGCTTGCTAGTAAAGCATTCATGAGGGCTACATCCTTATCTATGCATGTTGTTCTGTAGGCATTTCGTACCCTGCCCTATAGTAAGTGTAGAGCCAGCCTGACTATGTGTCAATGATTTTGAGAGTCATTATCAATTTATACTTGACGATCACCCTCGCATGAAGGTAGGATAGTCAGTGTTATTGATTTACATTCTCAATTAGCCAAATAGGTAAGGGGGTCCTTGCACCATGTTTTCTCGTACATACCGTACGGCAGGCGGTAAAGTGTTCTTCGCCGTGCTGATGGCGCTTTTGCTGATTGTCACTGGTTGCGGCAATCAACAGGCGACTGAGCAAAAACCTGCAGAACAACAACCTGCTGAACAAGCTACAGGCAATTCCGCAGGTTCCGAGCAATCTTATACAGTCAAACACGCGATGGGCGAAACCATCATTAAAGGTACACCACAGCGCGTAGTCATGCTGACCAACCAAGGGACAGAAACCTTGATGGCACTTGGCGTGAAGCCAGTAGGTGCTGTTGGTGCCGCTCATGATCCGACTCAATTCTACGATTTCACCAAGTCCTTCCTGGAAGGCACCAAGCTGGTTGGGACAGAAGGTCAGCCAAACCTGGAAGCAATCGCTGCTCTTAAGCCAGACCTGATTCTCGGGATGAAATTCCGTCACGAAAAAATTTACCAACAACTGTCCGCTATCGCTCCAACCGTCTTCGTAGAAGAGCCGCGCGGCGACTGGAAAGCAAACTTCAGCCTGTATGCAGAAGCGGTAAACAAAAAGGCGGAAGGCGAAAAAATCATCGCTGACTGGGAAAAACGTGTAGCCGAGTTCAAGGAAAAAGCGGGCGACAAGCTGAAAACGCAAGTATCCGTCGTGCGTTTCATGCCTGGTAAAGTTCGCATCTACTATAAAGACACCTTCACTGGCGCGATCTTCAAAGACCTGGGTCTGGCTCGTCCAGCTTCCCAAGACAAAGAAGAGTTTGCAGCAGAAGTAACCAAAGAGCGCATTCCAGAGATGGACGGCGACATCATGTTCTACTTCACGTATGAGACAGGAAAAGGCGAAGCGTCCAAGATCGAGCAAGAATGGACGAACGATCCATTGTGGAAAAACCTGAACGTAGTAAAAGCAGGCAAAGCGTTCAAAGTGGATGACACGATCTGGAACACTTCCGGCGGTGTCATCGCGGCAAACAAAGTGCTGGATGAGCTGGAAGGCTACATCATCGGCAAATAAGCGCAGAGACAAAAAAGACAGGGGCGAGTTGCTCCTGTCTTTTTGCCTGTTTGCATGCGCTGCTGCGGTCTGTGAGGTTACGCTGCCATGTTGTTGACGGTGCCGCGCGGGTAGTAAATGTTCACGTGATCGATGTAGAGGCTCTCCGGTTTGCCCGCAGTTCCGGAAAAGACGATTTTCAACTCGTAGTCCGGCGTGACCTTGTACGTGTAAATGGTTTGCCCGGCTGCGGTCGCGGTGCTGTTTGGCTTGCCCAATGCTTGCAAAACCTCTGCTTGCGTGATCGCTTGCAGGCGAGGGTCGTAGGAACGAATATCGACGACTTGCATGCCTTTGTTAAAGGCGAAGACCAGTCCGCGATTCTGGTACGTATTGTATGTGAGTCCGTTGACGTAGGAGACGACATCAGGCTTGCCGATTTGTTTTTCGATTTCGTCAAAGACGTCTTTTTCTACCCGATACTCGCTGCCGAGCGTCTGCCCGTTTTTGGCCAGCTCGCGCAAGTCTTGCAGCATGTCGATGTTGCTTCCGTACAGCATCAGGTTTTTGTTGCCTTGCGGGTAGTAGACGTTGTATCTCACGAGAACGAGGTTCGTGTCACCTGCGCTCTTCAAGCCCTGGAAGATGAACTTCACCTGGTATTTGCTCGTCACGTCGTAGGTGTAAATGGTCTGATTGCCAAATTCGCTGACGCGGTTTGGTTTGCCCCACGCTTTTTCCACTTCGGACAAATGGATTTGATGCAAGCGGGGATCGGTCGTGCGGATGTCGACAAGCTGCATGCCTTTGTTGTAGCCGAACACGACGCCGCGCTTCGTATAGGTGGAGTAGGTGAGTCCGTTGGCTTGATCGGTATAGTCTGGCTTGCCCCAGTCTTTTTCGACTTGGTCGAAGACGGTGTTTTCCACGGTGTACGGTGCGGTAAACCCTTTGCCTTTTTCCGCTTCCGTGCGGATCAGCGGCAGCAACTGCTCGGATTGTGGCGTGACAGGTGCAGGGTTTACGGCATTTCCTTTGCCGGCTTCAGGCCCTGGCGAAGCAGATGTCGAGCCGGGCGTCTGGTTGGTCGGATCTGGCAGTGCGCTCTGCTGATTGTTGCTGATGAGGGTTGCTCCCATCCAGATCGTCGCGGCAAGCACGGAGCAGATCGCCAAGCCTTTTCCCAGCCCGGAAAAGCGGCGGGCAGACACAACCGGTTCGGATTGAGTGCGCGAATGCGCGTCGGTGGAACGAATCGTAGACAAAATCGCTTGTTTTTTTCCTTCGGTCATTTTCATGTCAGGCAGTCCTTTCATTTCTTCTAAAAGTTGTTCATCTGTTTTAAATCGCATCGCCTACCATCCCCTTTCTTTCCTGCAAAAGCTGCTCTTTTACCGCCTTCATGGCCCGATGCATGGTGACGTTGACCTTGCTTTCCGACCAATCCAATATTTCAGCGGTTTCCTTGGAGGATAGTCCCTTGATCCCGCGAAGGATCAGTACCTCGCGATAGGTGGGCTTCATTTGCCGCAGCGCATGGTACAGCGCTTGCTGTTCGTCGTGCAAATGCAAAATCTCCTCTGGCGTCCTTTCTTCGGATTGAACTTTGGCGAGCCATTTGTCCGGCAGCCAGTTGCGAAATCGTTGTTTTCTGGCGAAGTCGATTGCCGTATGCCTGGCGATGGTGAGCAGCCATGTCTTCGGTTGCGATCTGCCTTCAAACGTTTCCAGTGACCGCAGCGCCTTGAGGAATACATCCTGGACGAGATCTTCCACGTCTTTGTTTCCGGTATAGTAGACGAGAAACTTGTAGATGTCGTCGCTATAGCGCAGAAACCATTGCTCAATGATGTTGTTTTTGTCCATAGCTGAACCACCTTTTTGCTTTCTACTTGTAATTTGACGACCAAGGTGCGCTTTCATTACAAAAGACGAAAAAAACTGCCGGAATTATGACCGACAGTTTCTGGAAATTCGTTTTTTTAGTTAGTGGTGAAGCATGGCGTCGCGGGTAAACCAGAGCCGATAGCTCAGCATGCTGATGAGGACAGCAGAGACAGCGGCAGAGGAGCTGAAGCTGAGCATGATGAGAATTTGGTAGCGGACGGCTTCGACCGGGCTTGCGCCAGCGATAATCATGCCGGTCATCATTCCGGGAAGCTGAACGAGCCCGATTGTTTTCATCGTGTCAAACGTAGGGATCATGCTCGCTTTGACGGCGCGCTTCAATACCGCTTGAACGGCCTGGCGGGGAGTCGCACCCAGGCAGAGCAGCGTCTCGATCTCGCCACGGGAAGTTTCCACTTCACGGTTCATATGGGAGAGGAACAAGCTGCAAACGATCATGGAGCTACCGATAATCATGCCGCTCATGGGAATGAGGTACTGGGGTGTAGGCGTGACCAGTCCGAGTGTTACCAGTAGTCCCATGGTGACCAGCTCCGTGATCGAAAGCGAAATCGCGATCCGCCAAAAAATGCCGCGCAGCTTTTTCCCTTTGCTGGCGGCGTTCCAGGAGGCGACCGCAATCATCATGGCGATAATCAAGAGGATGAACAGCAGGCTGTCCGCGTGGAAAACAAACTGCAGCACGTAGCCGATGACCAGCAACTGCAAGGTGGAACGGACCGTGCCGATGGCGATTTCTTTTTCCAGCCCAAGCCTTTGCCATAGAGAGAGGAGGAGGGCGATCAATACGAAGGCAAAGGCGATCCAGATGGATGTATAGGTCATGAGTGCACCTCTCTCGCTGTGTGCGCATGCGCGCTTTGCAAAAAGTCGCGGGCTTGTATCGTGGGCGGCGCGTGGAAAAAGGAGTGGCTGGGCAGGTCAGCCTGTAGTTGGTGCTCCGCCAGAAACCAGATGCGCTGACAACGGCTGCGGGCCTCCTCCAGATCATGCGTGACCCAGAGAATGGTCGTGCCTGACTGCTCATGCAAATCGACGAGCAACTGCTCCGTGGCCTGTTTGCTGGCCGTATCGAGCGAGGCCGTCACTTCGTCCAGCAAAAGGACGTCCGGCTGCAGTAGCAAGGTGCGGATAAGGGCAAGCCGTTGCTTTTCTCCGCCAGAAAGCTGGTCGGCCGGCTTTGACCAGTCGACCTGCTCCAAATGAAGCTGCTCGCACAGGGCGCGAGCGAGCTTTTCATCGAATGAGCGCTGATGCAGCACACTTACGGTACGCAAATTGTCTTCCACTGTGCCCGGCAGCATGATCGCCTGCTGAGCGACGTAGCTCACTTTCATGCGCCAGGCGCCGCTATCCCACTGGGTCATTTCTTTTTGCGCGAGCCGGACCGTACCGCTGTCTGGCGGCAAAAGACGACCGAGAATGCGCAGCAGCGTGCTTTTTCCCTGCCCCGATTTTCCAAGGATTCCGATAATGGCAGGTTCCGGGATGATCGCGTTCAGGTCGTGGAAAAGCCAGTGGCCGGAGGGCGAGAGGACTTTTTTGCCCAAAGCTTCAATCTCCATGACGGTACTCATGCAAAAATCCTCCCATCAACGGGAAAACACCGAAGAGGACGAGTCTCCGGTGTTTCTCCAATACAGGCTATCTATGTACTTATTTATGCTCCGACAGCCATTGTGCAACCGCTTGAATTTCCGGTTGTTTTTTCAGCATTCCTGGAGGCATGCCGCCTTTACCTTCTTTGATAATTTTGGCGATGTCTTCAGCGCTGAGAGTTGCCCCGACTTTAGTCAGGTTCGGACCAGCGATCCCCTCCAGATTTTGTCCATGACAGGAAGCACAGTTTTGCTTGAAAATAGCTTCAGCATCAATGTTGGCAGTAGGTGCACCGCCACCTTGCGCTTCTTCTCCATGTTTTGGTGGGAAAATAATCGATCCTACGAGTGCAATGAGAAAAACTAGAAACAAGATACCAAACGAAGTGAAAAAGGCCTTCGCGGAATCAATTACGTCGTTTTGATTCATGTCTTTTTTGTTGGACCCAGCCATTGACAAAGACCTCCCGAAGCAAATAATAAAGGTTCAACTGCAATTTTACGGCAAAATCTTGACAGTTGCAAGGCGACGGCCAAACAGACAAAGAAAGTACACAATTTGCCAATTTTGTGTAAACAATCTTTTCTAGTATTGTCGCTTATATTGTGCGTAAAACAGGCAAATATTATTTCATGGTAGTTTGGTTTATATATAATGGAAGGGATAGCGGGTTGCTGTTACCTGACAAGTATGATAAAGTGTTTATATTGGTTTTTTACCGCCTTGGAAATCCGTTTTGAGGTGAATGAAGATGGCATTGGCTGCGAAAATTTTACTTGTGATCGCAAGTATTGGCTTAATTATCGTCGTGTTGCTGCAATCTGGAAAAAGTGCCGGCCTTTCGGGAGCGATTGGTGGCGGTGCAGAGCAACTGATGGGCAAGCAAAAAGCCCGTGGGATTGACGCACTTTTAGGGAAACTGACCGTTGTGTTTGCGGTTGCTTTCATGATTTTTGCGATTTTGCTCGGATATTTCTTGAAAACAGGAGCGTAATAGACGAATAGCCGAAAGACAGCGAGTGCGACTTGCTGTCTTTTTCGCTATTCCGATTGCGATGTAGATGAACGGTGAATACTACATAGTAATGGATAAATGGAGGAGCGCGGTAGAGCCACGCGAAAAAAGGAGGTTTGTGAATGACAGATCAAGAAAAGATACTCGCGTTCATGCGGGAGCAAGCTTATCACCCTATGACGGTGAAGGAGCTGGAGGAAGCGTTTGAGCTCAAGGACTCGGCTTCCTTCAAGGAGCTGGTGAAAACGCTGAACGCACTGGAAGCGAGCGGCGAGGTAATTCGCACGCGTGCGAACCGATACGGCGTGCCGGAAAAAATGAACCTGGTGCGCGGGCGTCTGCAAAGCCATCCAAAAGGCTTCGGATTTATTATTCCGGAAACGCCTGACATGGAAGATATATACGTCCACGCCAACGACATGAATGGAGCGATTCACGGCGACACCGTGCTCGTGCGTGTCGAGAAGGAAGCGGGCGGCAATCGCCTGGAAGGGCGAATTATTCGCGTCGTCGAACGGGGCATGACCCAGGTTGTGGGGACGTTCAAGGATGAGACGTACTACGCGTTTGTGATTCCGGATGAGAAACGGATCGGCAAAGATATTTTTATCCCGAAAAACGCATATAACGGAGCGGTAGACGGCCACAAGGTCGTCGCCAACATCGTCCGCTACCCGGAAGGACGGGTCAATCCCGAGGGAGAGATCGTAGAAATTCTGGGGCATAAAAACGATCCGGGTGTGGACATTTTGTCCATTATCCGCAAGTTCAACCTGCCGGAAGCATTTCCGGAGGATGTGCTGGCCGAGGCAGAAGCGGCGCCGGACGAGATTTCGGAAGAGGAGATCAAGGGACGCCGCGACCTGCGCGACCGGATGATGGTCACCATCGACGGAGCAGACGCCAAGGACCTGGACGACGCCGTTTCGCTCGAAGTGCTGGAAAACGGCAATGTCAGGCTCGGTGTGCATATTGCCGACGTCAGCTATTACGTCCGCGAAAAATCGGCTCTGGATAACGAAGCGTATCGCCGGGGCACGAGCGTCTATCTGGTCGACCGCGTCATCCCGATGCTGCCGCACCGTTTGTCCAACGGGATATGCAGTCTGAATCCAAAGGTAGACCGACTGACGATCTCCTGCGACATGGAGATGGACCAAAACGCGCAACTCGTGAAGTACGATATTTTTCTCAGCGTGATTCGCACGAACGAACGCATGACGTATGCCGATGTGCGCAGCATCCTGGAAGACAAGGACGAAGCCTTGATCGAGAAGTACAGCGAGCTCGTCCCGATGTTCCAGGAGATGGAGAAGCTGGCGTTGAAGTTGCGTTCCAAACGGATGCAGCGCGGCGCAATCGACTTCGATTTCCGCGAAGCGAAAATTTACGTCAACGATGAGGGCACCCCGACAGACATCGGGTTCCGCACGCGCTCCATCGCGGAGCAGATCATTGAGGAATTTATGCTGGCGGCCAACGAAACAGTGGCCGAGCATTTCCACTGGATGAAGCAGCCGTTTATGTACCGGATTCACGAAGACCCGAACGCCGAAAAGCTGATGGCCTTCATGGAGTTCATCACCAACTTCGGCTACTCGATCCGCGGCAAGGGCAACTCTGTCCACCCGCGCGCCCTGCAGCAGCTTTTGGAAGAGGTAAAAGGCACGCCGGAAGAGATTATCATCAGCACGGTCATGCTACGTTCCATGAAGCAAGCGCGCTACGACGCGGAAAGTCTGGGTCACTACGGCTTGTCCACCGAGTTTTACACGCACTTTACGTCGCCGATTCGCCGCTACCCCGACCTCATCGTCCACCGCCGCATTCGCGAGTGGATCGAGCAGGGCAACAACCTGTCGGAGAAGCGCCTGGCGTACTGGGCCGAGCAGATGCCGATTATCGCCGAGCACGCCTCCCAGCGCGAGCGGCTGGCGGTAGATGCCGAGCGCGAGACAGACGACCTGAAAAAAGCCGAGTTCATGAAGGAACGCGTCGGAGAGGAGTTCGAGGGCGTCATTTCCAGTGTGACCTCGTTCGGGCTGTTTGTGGAGCTGCCCAACACGATCGAGGGCCTGGTGCATATCAGCTTCCTGACCGACGACTACTATCATTACCACGAAAAAATGTACGCGCTGGTAGGCGAGCGGACGGGCAAGCAGTACCGCATCGGGGATGTAGTGCAGGTCCGCGTGGCGAACGTCAACGTGGATGAGCGCACCATCGACTTCGAGATCGTCGGCATGACCAAGGCAGCCGGATTCCGCGGCAGCCGCGAGCGCACGCCGCGCGTCATCGACGGCCGGGGCACAGGTCGCAAGCCGACTCGCGGCAAGCAGGATCGCTCCCGCGGTGGCCGTCCCGAGCGGCCAGATCGCCAAAAGGCCAAAAAGCACCCGGCGGAAATCCGCCAGAAGTACAAGGATCGCCGCAAAGGCGAAGGGAGCAAAGCTTCGCGCGGCCCAGCTTCCGGTCCAGCAACTGGAAACAAAGACGTCCTGCCGATTGGGCAGGGTGGAGAAGAGGCCCAAGGAGAGCAGCAGAAGGGCTTCTGGGAAGATTTTGTCCGCTCCAAAAAGAAAAGCCGCAAGAATGTAGTCAGCCAGGCGAAACGGAAGCGGCGTTAATTAAACGGTTGTGTAAGGGGGCTTTCCGTACAGGGGAGGCCCTGGCAAGCAGGCAGGGACGAGCTTGAACAGGGAGACTGTTTCCTGTTTGCGATCGGGCAGATGCGGCAAACGCGGCAGTTACCCGGCAAATGTCTTGCCACAGCGGGCAAAATTTGCTAGACTAACTGTTACGAAACGCAGTACGTACAAGCGAGGTGATCTCCATGTCAAAAGATAAAGCCGGAACCAAGACAGTCGCCCAAAACCGAAAAGCGCGCCACGATTACCACATCGAGCAAGTATTCGAAGCAGGGATTGCCCTGACCGGTACGGAGATCAAGTCGGTGCGTGCCGCGCGTGTCCAGCTTAAGGACAGCTTCGCTCGCGTACAAAACGGCGAGCTGCTTCTGTACAACGTGCACATCAGCCCGTACGAGCAGGGCAACCGTTTCAACCACGAGCCGGAGCGTACCCGCAAGCTGTTGATGAGACGGCTGGAAATCCTCAAGCTGAACGGCCTGATTCGCGAAAGAGGCTACTCGCTGGTCCCGCTGAGCATTTATTTGAAAGGCGGCTGGGCCAAAGTCGAGCTCGCACTCGTCAAAGGGAAGAAGAACTACGACAAGCGCGAAGACCTCAAGAAAAAGGACGCTGCCCGCGAAGTCGAGCGCGCCCTGCGCGAACGCCAAAAGGCCTGAGCGCTGCCTAACTGGTTTGCTTTGGCAGGCCTGGCAGCAATCGACGTTGAGTTTTGCCTGCCGCTTGTGCTATATTAAATAGGCAGCAAGCAATACACCATTTTGTACACAACAGTCTAGGTGCGGATCAATGGCTCTTCACCTAGGCTTTTTCTCACCTTATACCATGGGGGCGTTCTGGATTCGACGGGGATGGTAGAGCATGAGAAGCGAGCCGGGGGGTTGCGGACCTCGTCACCAACGCAAACGCCATTAACTGGCAACAAACAACTTTCTCTCGCTGCTTAATAACCAGTGAGGCTCTCCCACTGCATCGGCCCGTGTGCCGTGGATAGGGCTCAACTTTAACGGGCTACGCCGGAGGCTTCCGCCTGGAGCCAAAGGAAGAAGACCAATCAGGCTAGGTGCCAGGTCAGCGCGTCACTCCGCGAATCTGTCACCGAAACTCTAAACGAGTGACTGCGCTCGGAGATGCTCATGTATCGCTGTTTTCGGACGGGGGTTCGAATCCCCCCGCCTCCACCATACATATGCGAGGATACCACCTGATGAGGGTGTTTTTTTTGTGTTTTTGGTATCCTCGCTATACAGGACGGTTTCAGCATTGCTGATATGACTGCGTTTATGAGCGGCATGCCAATGTATAGCGAGGAACCTCGTGTTCTATTCGAGTCGGTTAGCGCAATGGTTACGACGTGTATTCAGCTACGACGGTCTTTTCATACAGTATGGCATCGCCTGATTTGAACTGCATGACGATGTGGATCACCTTGGTTTCTCGCTGAATGAAAACCCTGCTGACGTATTTGGCGACCAGTTGATGGATGCTCTCAGGATTGGATACTTCGCTGTCCAACAGAGCAATCAGCGTCTGTACATCGTATTTTACGGAGTCGATGTATTGCTCTGGGAGAGCGAAGGACTGCACAGAACCGGAAAGAGCGGTGTACTCATTCTGTTTGTCTGCTAGCTCCTGTTTCATCTCACTGATCATGTCAGCGTAGTATGGCTTGCCTCTTCCAGATTGGATATCCTGTTCCATCGTCTCGATACGCTTCTGCAAAAAGCTGATCTCTGTTTCGAGTGAGGATATCTGCATGTAGACATGTTTGTGTTGATCTTCGTGGTATCGTCTGATTTCTTCCTCCAGATGATTGTCTTCAAGCGACAGGCGGAGGAGAGCATTTCTCAGCTTGGCTGATACAATCTCCTCGACACGCTCTTTTCTCCATCCGACATAACTGCAATACTCCTTCCCGTGCCGTTGATAACCTCCGCATGTGTAGTATCGTTGTCCACCTCCTTTTTGCCGTGAAGAATTGGAGTTGCCGACCATCTTGCTTCCGCATCTGTCACAGTACATGATGCCGCGCAACCAGAAAGGGGAGTGTGGTTTGATCTGAAATGGATTATGAGCCTGCCCACCGCCATTGTGGCGTTTCTTCGCCAGCTCTTGGCATCTGTCAAACAGTTCTTTGGTGATGATCGAAGGATGGGCATTCTCCGTGATGATCCACTCAGAGCGATCCTTCCACTTCTTGCCCTTTGTCTGGTAGTCTTGCTTGTTCCATACTCTGCGTCCGATATAGGATTCATTGAAGATGATTGCGCGGATGGTGCTTGCTGACCATTTGCCGCCTTTCAGCGTTGGCACGCCTTTTTGGTTGAGCAGGGTAGCGATTGCTTTGTAACCCAGACCCTCATGAGCGTACTGATTGAAAATCCATCTGACGGTATCTACTTCCTCTCGGGGGCCGAGTACCCAAACTGATTTCGTTTTGTTGGCTCCAAGGGCGATGTGTTCTGTACGATAGCCATATGGGGCATTGCCGCCGTTGCTGTAGCCTAGCTTGGCGTTCTGGGACATGCCTTTTTTCACTTCAGCGGCGAGGTTGACGTTGTAGAACTCTGAAATGACCTCTAGCATGCCTTCGAGTAACATGCCATGTGGAGTCTCTGGATCGGTCTGTTCCGTTGCGGATATGACTTTTACTCCATGTTTTTGCAGTAATGCCTTGTAGATGATGTGATCTTCACGTTTGCGTGAGAAACGATCAAACTTATGGACGACGATGGCATCGAAATGACGATTCGGACGTTTCGCCATCGCAATCATCTTCTGGAACTCAGGGCGCTCATCTGTCTTCGCTGATTTGCCTTTTTCGAGATATTCACCGACGACCAGCCAACCTTTCTCTTGGCAGAATTTGTGGATCGCCTTCAGTTGAGCGGGGATGGACAACTCTTTTTCCGCTTGATGATCGGAGGATACGCGAGCGTAGATGACAACTTTCATGTGGATACATCTCCTTTGGGTTTTGGTGTAAGTGTTGAAAAACAAAAAAGGCAGGTATGCCCGATATGAGCGATACCTGCCTCTTGAAAACGAGTGATGATGAAGCTATTTACTTTTCTTGCGCAGTTGCAATTCTGAATGCGCGGCGTCCCATTGTTGTTGGCTGACGATGGGAGGATGACTGCCGGGAGTGACGATCCATTCGTCTGCATCCTTAAACTGCGTCATGCCTTTGGTTCGCTTGTTCCAGATGCGATGTCCAAGATACACCTGATTGTCAAGGATGGAGAGGACGGTCGATGGACTCCAGCGACGATCAATTGCATGTTGCAGATTGTATTCATTGAGTATCCGTGCAATTTTTTTGCCGCCCATTCCTTCCGCCGCCAACTTGAAGATGAGTTGTACAGCTTCCACTTCATGTCGTTCGCCGGGGATCAGCGTAACATGTCCGTCTACGACGACGGCACGATATCCGTATGGAATGCGTCCTCCGCAGTGAAATCCCCGAGATGCGTTTTCTTTCATTCCCTTCATCGTCTCGTTCTTCAGATTCAGGTTGTAGAATTCAGAGATGACCTCCAGCATGCCTTCCAGCAAAACGCCGTGTGGTGTGTCCGGTTCTGTTTGTTCAGTTACAGAGTATACAAAAATACCCTGCTTCTTGAGCAGGGCTTTGTAGATGATATGATCTTCACGACTGCGGCTGAAACGGTCGAACTTGTGGACGAGAATGGCTTGAAAGTTTTTCTGCGGTTGCTTTGCTTTGGCGATCATTCGCTGGAAAGCTGGTCGATCTGCGGTCTTTGCAGATTTGCTTTCATCGACGAACTCTTCGACGATGCTCCATCCTTTCTGATCTGCGTATCGTTGGATGGCTTCTCTTTGAGCGGGGATGGATAGCTCGCGTTCGGATTGCTGTTTCGATGAGACACGAAGGTACGTAATAACATTCATTGTGGATGCTCCCTTCAATAGAAATAACCGTACTGCGAAAATGTCAGTACGGTGGATGGCGAATCTAGCATTGGTGAAGATATACTAAGAGTCTATGAACCCTTGATAGAACGGTCTCTCTATATGTTAGCTTCTAGTACTATGAATGGGTAGGGAAAACGTAGTAATATCAAGGGTTTGTGCAATTACGGGGTCTTGCACTTAACGTGTGTCTCGATACTTGGAGAAGTCGTACTCTTGTGTTTCTCAAGATGCAGAGAGTGAACCTGTGCTTCATTGATACCAAGGTCTCCTAGTATCGGGTAATAGATGAGTGCCATGTTGTCGATATCCTTGTCATCGGTGTTGCCTGTAAAGCACATGTCAATGGAGTAGCTCTTACATGTCGCTATCTTCATCTTACGTTTGAGGCGCGCCGAGATGGATCGGCTACACTAAGTTGGACAGAAAAAATAAGGGCTTGTAGAATAAACCTATCATGTTAAGGAGCGGATCTCTACAATGCCTAAAAAACAACGTCGCACGTTCACAACCGAGTTTAAAACTCAAATGGTGAAGCTGTATGAAAACGGAAAAACAAGAGCGGCAATTGTGGAGGAATATGACCTCACAGCTTCTGCCCTGGACCGCTGGATCAAGCAAGCACAGACAACCGGTTCTTTCAAGGAAAAGGACAATCGTTCATCAGAAGAAGAGGAATTGATTACTTTGCGAAAAGAAAACCAACGCCTGAAAATGGAGGTCGATATTTTAAAGCAAGCCGCGCTGATCATGGGACGAAAGTAGCTATCATAAAGAATAATCGTGATAAATACTCGGTATCAGCAATGTGCGACGTCCTGCAAATCGCAAGAAGTACGTTCTACTATGAAGCGAAAGAACGAGCAAAGGAAGATGAAGTAACCGAAGCGATTGTGGAGATTTTCCAAAAGAATCGTAAGGCCTACGGGACACGAAAGATCAAAGTTAAGCTCCAGGAACGCGGACTCGTCGTCTCCAGACGACGGATTGGTCGGATCATGAAAGAGCAAGGACTCGTTTCCACCTATACCGTGGCTCAATATAAGCCCCATAAAACCGCTTGTAATGAAGCAACGACGGGAAATGTTCTGGATCGAGAATTCGATCAGGAGGAGGCAAAACGCTTCGTCGTCAGCGATCTAACGTATGTGAAGGTCCAGAACCGATGGCATTACATTTGTGTGTTGGTCGATTTATTCAATCGAGAAATTATTGGGCATAGTGCAGGTCCGAACAAGGACGCTGCACTGATTTCCCGCGCTTTTGCGACGGTACAAGGTGATTTACGCCAAATTCAGTGGTTTCATACTGACCGTGGTAGCGAGTTCAACAATCAAAAGATGGATGAGCTTTTGGAGACGTTTGGAATCGGCCGATCACTAAGTATGAAGGGCTGTCCGTACGACAACGCTGTGGCAGAAGCCACCTACAAGATCATGAAAACAGAGTTTGTGAATCAGATGAACTTCCAGAGTCTTCGTCATCTGGAGCTGGAATTATCCGATTACGTGAACTGGTTTAACAAGCATCGTATTCATGGCACCTTAGGCTATATGACGCCTGTTCAGTATCGCCAAGAAGCCCTTATAAAAATTGTCTGATTTAGTGTTGACAATCCAAGATATCAGAATGACGATCAGAGTCGGTGATAATGAGCCTGTCGCCGCCATCCCTCAGTATCGGTGATTGCTTTGGAACGATATAAAAGTCGCCGCTAACTTCAATTTTCGGGGCCCCCAGTGAAACCATGTCATAGATTTCAATCTTCAATGATTCATCAGATGTGGGCTTCGTAGATTTCGAATATACTGGTTTTTGATCGTATCTGATGTTGCATTCGTAGATTTCCCGGTCGTTCTCGATGATCTCTTTGTTGATGCCGTCCAATACCGATTTCATTACAAGGAGCAAAGGAATCTCATCTGCATATCGAGGAGTGGTTACTGTGATGTCCACTCGGTATTTTCCTTTCGGCAAGGGAAGAAGGATTCCCACTGATTTTGACTTGGCTCTAAGTAGCATAGCCACTTTTTCCTGAAAGGCCATCATAAGAACACTCTGTTGGCGTTGTATTTCCTCATCTTCATCAGGCTCATAGTATGTGTCATGAGGAAGCTCTCGCGGCTCCTCATGGATGCAATAGTAAGAAACTGAATCATAGGTTAAGCGTACTTTCTCGTCGTTCCCAAATGGATTAAATATAGTTGCGATATCTGTGAAGAGTTTACGATGTGTTTTCATATAACGACGCTTCCTTTACCGAGTAATTCAACTAGCTTCTCAACTTGCTTTGCAATTAAAACTTGAGGGCGTAGTATGATGATTTCGTGGTCATTCTTCTGAGGGGTAACCCTTCCAACGTCCCCGACAAAGAATTGTTCACCATCCTTTTTCCGAAATACACATCTTACAGGTTTGAATAGGTCAGCATTGATGAACGATTGAACTGTTTGGAATGTATTGTAGGGTGTGCTTTTTACGTCGTAGCAGAAACGTGTATCAAGCTCTAACTCTCCGTTCTGTGTGATATGCATAATGTCTGGATCAATGCCGCCATAATAACGAAGCCAGTTATATTGATACATGAGAAGGAAGATTTTTAGTTTTCTTTCATCCCATCCAGTCCTTGTTAAAGATTGATCTAACATCTTGTCTGTAATAGCCGATGCAGGAACCAAGATATAGCCGTAATTGTGGTTCTTCATTGAAGTAGGATTCCGTGGGACGTCTTTACAACTGTAGAACGTGTTAAGCTCTGGCAAATAATCTGGAGCAGACATTATCTGCGCTCGGAATCGCGCTTTATCTTTTGTTCTGATATCACGGATAAAGTGATTGGTTTCTAGCCAATCAAGAGACCAATCGATATATGATGAGTATGGAGGAACTTTTAATATTTCGGCGATCTTTTGTTTGCTGGATAAATTCACATTACCGGTCAGACCATTACATGACATACAAAGATACAGATAGACCTTGAATGTAGTGTTATCAAGCTGAGGATGGTCAGGGAAATCAGGGTAAAAATCGCTTATGACTTTCCTCGGGAACATAAAGGGGCGCTCTGAAAGCTTAAAGCAGTTACTTCCCGGGGTGAGGTTCATCTGTACGATTTTTTGATTGAGTTTGTTTAGTTTTCCGATGTATTTCATAATGCCTCCAGATTACATATGAATTTGCCTAAAACTATGTTAAATCAAGAGCGGGGGAAAATGGTATAATAAGATTCTCGCTACCTGACTAAAAGAGAAAAGAGCCAGCGCTTGGAATTGCTGGCTCTCAACGTACACGACAATTCTAAAGCCATCCACGTTCCTTGTAGCTTAAATAATCTGTTTCGGTCACTTCAATTACGTCTAATATGGATATCCCGACAGTATCTCCTACATCAGCAATCTGCTTGGATAAGCTAATCTCCTCCTGAGATGGATGAATATCTCCAGCACTGCGCATGTGTATCAAAATACCGGATGCACACTTATGAATGATCAGATGACGGAATATGGCACGCTGATAGGTAGTAAGGCTCTGCATCGTCTCTTCGGGAACACACTCTGTTGTCGTGATCATGTTCTTGGTATTTAAACCGATCAGGAACGTGTTTCTCTCGCCACAACTCCTAATGCTGTCCCGGCAATACTGGACAACATCTCTGGGGAGGCGAACAGTAAAATGCTGTCGTCTTTGTGGAACAGCAAGCAGATGAGCCAGTTGCAGGGTAGCCCGCAATTGTTTCGTCGCAGTAGCGTTACTGCCTGCGATACGTTGGATATCCTCGTCGGCAAGCGTAGTAAGCGGTTGGGGACGGGAAACCTGCGTCATCAGTGTATCCAAGGCATCAACAAGCTGAGCTTCTTTGAGGATATGTTGATGGAGCGCCTTTCTCGTTAATGGATGCTTTCTCATATTGTCTACCCCCTGTGCGTTATAGATAGCCTTGTTCGGCCAAGGAGAAATATCTCTCGAACCCTATAATTATGTGGTCGACGACCCGAATACCTAGAATCTCTCCAGATTGTTGCAGTCTTTTGGTTATTTCAATATCCTCTCGGGATGGAAAGGAATCGCCAGATGGATGATTATGGACAAAGATCACCGCTTCCGCATTTCTCTTCAATACCGGGCGGAATGCCTCGCGTGGATGGATGATGGCCGCATCCAGTGATCCAATCGCGACCACTTCCGAAAACAAAATGCGCCTCTTGTTATCCAAGCCGATCACGACAAAATACTCTTTGGGTAAATACTGCATCTCTACCTTGAGATGATTAAAAACATCTCTTGCAGACCGGACAACAGATGGACGCGACGTTATTGAGCATATGGTACGTGCCAAATCCAGAGATGATATGAGTTTGTAGGCCTTGACTGGCCCTATGCCCGAAATGGCTGTCAGTTCTTCTTCTGTTGCGTCCAGCAGTTCTTGCAGGGTAGGGAAGCAGGCAAGCAAGTTATGGATGACTCTTCCTTCCGGCTTCTCGTCAATGAGATGTGCCAGAACGGTCGCCAGAGTTGTTTGAGCGGTGCATTTATCTGTCATACATTACCTCCGTGAAATGAAAATAAGGAGGGCGGTAAACCCTCCTTGTGCTGGTAAAGCGATATCCTGTACAATACAATCAGCAAAGTTAATTGGGTGTGATTCCTATCTTGGTTCACATCCTTTTTGTTGTTCTAACTGCTCCAGCTTCATCTCAACGAGCACCAGCTTGACGAGAGTGTTGGCATAAAGCCGCCCCCAAGTGGGACGCATCTGCTTGATACCTCGTAAATGCTTTAACGCCGCCAGCAACCACTTTCTCTTCTCACACAAATCAACATGCTTCTCCATCATCCTCACCTCCTTTCGGGCATAAAAAATGGCCCTTCTGCATCGTTCTGCAAAAGAGCCTATGATTTGATTTTCTTCCTGTTTTTCAAATACCACTGTAACTGCTTGGGATGGTTCTCCTGAAAATACTGAATGACGTATTGTTTGGCAACATCCCTCTCAAGCCTCCAGAAGCGGCTGACGTAAGCGTACAGAACGTGCCCGGCAATGTGAATGTCACCGTTCAGGGCCAAACGATTCAGAAGCACCACCAACTCATCTGATAAGCTCTGTTTGCTCTGTTCCATGCCTCTCAACTCCTTTCTTGCTAACTTCGCGTTCGACCGACCGCAAAACGTCAATCATATCAATCTGGATCTTCAAAGACTTGATGCGACTACGTATCTGCTCAAGATTACGAGCATTGATTGGATGATTGGTGTCACAGTTGCGTAGCATCTTCTCCTGAATGAGCAGATCGGCAAGTTTCAATTCCAGATTTATTAGCAACTCTCTCATAAGTGACTTCACCTCCTTCCATTGCTGGCATACGCCCTTTAGCGGTTTAATGGCAACACAAATAACCCGCTTTGACGCAAGCAGGCACGATATATCAGATTTAATTGGAGAAGAGAAAAGCTTCTTCTTCAGGAGATTATGAGTGAGGACGAATTGCAATCCTTAGTTCATGGTGCATATACTATCCGTCCATCTTCAAATCTCTCGCAATTTGTTCATAATCGATGTAGCTGGCTAGGGATGGGGGAATCGGGCCAAAGTAACATTCATCTACCATATTCGCCGCGACATCGTATAAACTGTTCACATCTAAAGACACACTGTAGTCACCGCTCTCCAACAAACTTACTACCTCATCGGCAGAGTCAGCCACTCGCCAACCAATATCCCTTCGTTGTACTTCGCCAGATTGGCAACATAGATTTTAACTTTCATACAGACTCCCTCCGATTTTGCAAGAATTTGTTTACAACAATAAGCGAAGACAAGCAACAGACTGCAACCCAGCCTTTATTCAAAACGACACTGCTTGATCATCTTTGATTCACCTACTCACTATTTGGGAAGCCTTTCACCTTCCCTGCTCACTGTCACGCTCAATTGAGCAATTAAACAAAAAAAGGACTGCAATCTACTGACGAACAGTAGATCACAGTCCATGTGTAACCGGGTGGGGCATGAAACGGCTGGCACCCCCCTTTAATTTTGTGTTGTGGAACCGGGGAAAAATATATGCAGTTTTTTGCTTGTATAGGCTTTCGGAATCCGGAAGATTTTTACTCCCTGCCGTGTTTCAGGCTGTATTCCAGCGACAGAAGTTCTTGCCCAATATTGTTCAGGGTTTTGCGTCCGGTTTCACTAAGCGTTCGATAAATTCGATTCAAGCTCTCCCAGTCCTCTTCTGTAGGTGAAGTATCATCTCCAAACAGAATAACATCTGTAGGTGTATTTAACAGGATAGAGGCTCTTACCAATAAATCAATACTGGGCAGGCCCAGTCCGTTTTCTATCCGTTTTACATTACCTTCTGAAGTCTGCAAGGCTTCCGCAAACTCAGCGCGGTTACGATATTTCTTTTTCCGTAACTCCTGTATTCGCTTGCCGATTTCAATGGGATTCAATCATTACCACCCCTTTAATGCAAGCCTATCGGAATTGATAGAATGCAATAAGGGTATTCAAAATATCCGTTTTATGGTTATTATTAGTATCGTAGAACTAATTTTTCCCATGATTGGAGTGCTATCAGAAATGTCACTTGGAGAAGAGTTGATTCTTGCCACAAAGGCAAAGGACGAAAACAAAGTTAGAGAGTTGCTCGGTGCTGGAGCAGACCCGAACTATAAAGGGCAGTATGATTACACTGCTCTGAGGTGGGCTGTCATAAAAGAATCGGAGAATATCGTCAAGCTTCTTCTTAACGCAGGTGCCGATCCCAATTCCAAAGACATGATCGGTGATTCAGTTATCAAATCTGCATTTGATAAAAACAATGTCGCTATACTGAGACTACTGATTGAAGCGGGCGTAGATACAAAATCATTGCCTCATTTTCAACAAGAAATACTGAGGAGCCTGGGCCTGCTATCAATCAATAGAAACCGGAAACCGGAGAGCAGTCTTTCTGTCATTTATCAGAGTAGGACAGATGATATGGGGATACATGGTTATCATCAATATGGTTATTACGCGGTGACAGCTACGATGGAAGGTTATTCAGGAATTATTGAGATTTCGTTCAGGGCAGAAAAGTTTTTCAACGAAGGTGCAGGAGAAGGATATTTTGAGGGAATCTCCTATGAGTGGGACAGGCATGGCGCTGTCAAAAAGCTAAGAATTTTTAGCAAGAAGAGACTTTTATCACCGAATGATGAACCTGTCTATTACAGAGGAGATCACTACTTCCCCTATTCAATGCCCGCAGACATCAGGAATCCAAAAGAGTTTTACTGTTACAATCCAAATGGTTACATGGGTAACAGTTCCATCGAGGTACGAGCACTGTTCACGAACATGAAGGAATACTATAAAAAAATCTTCAAGATCAAGCCGAAACAGAATGATCTGTTATCCTTCAATAGCCCTCATGGGGATGATTTGCGGGATGAGGGCATCGGTTATGGATTCAAGATTTATACCTGATTTACGTAGTGACGGAGATATGCAATCGGTATTTGGTTAATTCGATGGACAATGCTTGGGAGAAATGGTCATGCCTAACATTGTCGGAACCATACTGCTAAAGATGCAACGTTGACTAGAAGTCAGAGGTATCATGGTACAACACGATATAGCTCTGATGTTAAAAAAATTAATTATGTAGGGTTACAATTACTCGAAAGATAAGATAAATATAAGTCACATGGGCGGTATTGGGTGAAAACTCCATTGACTGTGGTACTGCGCCAGAAAGCTGTCTTTTATACGAACTTTAGCCCAATGCATGAGTGTAAAAATTATCGGCGCTGATTCTTGAGTGAGAAACCGGGCGACTTCATGGGATGTTCTGTTATCGTGTCGCCGCAGGCGGCAATGATCGGAAGATTCTGGTTCAAGTAGGGGGGCAGAGGGTGTAAGAGATGATAATCAAGTCGAATATACCTGCAATGAACGCGTTGAACAGACTCCAGAAAAACAATAAAAATACAGCCAGTACGCTGGAAAAGTTATCGTCAGGGCTTCGTATCAACAAGTCGGCTGATGATGCCGCAGGATTGGCGATCTCCGAGAAGATGAGGGCGCATATCAGGGGACTGGATCAGGCGCAACGAAACATACAGGACGGTATTTCACTTATTCAAACTGCAGAGGGTGGCCTCGCTGAGATACACAATCCTAATCTACAACGATTGAGAGAGCTTGCAATACAAGCCGCAAATGATACGCTGACAAAAGAAGATAGGCAAAGCATTCAGGAAGAGGTCGAACAGATCAAAAAAGCCATTGATGAAATAGCGAACAATACAGAGTTTAACGGTATCAAGTTATTGAATGTGCCGGATTCCGGCAAGGTCACAAAAACGATTGAGGTCATGAAAACTGTTACCAAAACAGAAACGACATATGTGCCAGAGGTTATCGATCTTTCCAAGGCTACCAGTATTACCATATACGAGAGAAGTACAGGCTTGAATGAACTTACGATTCCGCTCACCTCTTTACCTATGTCCGTGGAATGGAGCCCACCTGATTCACCAACAGAAAAATATCTGTTTGAGATTTACCGGTACGGATTCAAAACGACTGCTTATGGGCCCGTACAAGGTTATACCCCGGGGAACAATATTACTGGTGTAAGGTTAAATGGACTTTCAGGCTATGATGGAATCACTGAAATGTGGGCGAACAAAATTGAGACAACAAATGGTGGTTGGAAATTACCAGATGCACAAGGCGATCACTCGGAACAAGCAATCTTAGGCGATAATCTCGCTGATTATCCCGATAACACTCAGGATTCACATATTGCCATTCGCTTTGAATATATGAGAGCGGTAACGACAACAACTACAGTCACAGTACCAGAGCTTGTCACCATTGAGGAGCCATTCCTGTAATGAAGAAATTTGAGCTTTGAAAGAAAAAAGCGCCTCCTGTATGCTGGGTCTTGGAATGG
>NZ_JBYSWV010000035.1:0-48221 GCF_058781555.1 Brevibacillus sp. FW306-2-1A-C05A | reverse complement strand
AAGAAAGTGTTTGGGTTGGAAGACCGCCTACGAATCATTCATGGAGGCAGTGTCGCACTTGGCTTGACAATCCGTCACATAAAAAGGATGCACAAATAGCCGTTCGATTCGCTTGCTTTTCAAATCGCTCAATGGTGACCTCACAAATGATTGTATCTCCCGTAAATACCGGCCTGATAAACTCAAAATTCATCGTGCGGGCGAGTACGTTGTAATCTCCCCCTACTTTGGTTGGCAAGGTAGCAGTTAATAACCCTTGGACGACCAGCCTTCCCTGTTCGTCCGGGGTAACATGATGAACTCCTTCATCACCGGAAATTTTCGTAAACCCTTTCACGTCTTCTGCCGTAAAAGTTCGTTCAAACGTGATAACCTCTCCCACTTTTAATGACACAGGAATCTCCTCCCTTATTTTCGAATGCCGACTGATTCGCGCTCGTCCAGATAACTTCGCTCAATCATCTACATGGCCTGCGTCCTCCGCCATTCACATGCGACAAATATTCAAAGGCAGTTGTTCCATACACGCTTTTAAAGTGTTTATTTACATGCGCCAAATCAACAAAACCACATTCGGCGACTGCTGAATAAATATCTCTCTTTTTTTCTATGAGTTGTTTAGCACGTTCTATCTTGCAATTAAGAAAGTACTGGTATGGTGAAATTCCGGTATGCGCCTGTTCCGGATGAAAAAGCATCACACCATTTTGATACGATAATTGCAAACTGCCATCCAACGTATAATGTTGAATCCCCCGCAATGTGACACCGATTGCATATTCCTTGTGGGAATGCTTTTTATACGTAAACTCCGTAATACTTGCCGCTAGGGCAGTAATACCTGCCGATTTTTTATAGATAAATTTGTCCATCCCGGTTCACCTCTTCCTTCGCTTCCCTACACCCATATCATTATGGCAGCATAAACCAAAAATAACGCCATGATTACATTCACTGTCTTTTTATGCTTCTGTAAAAACTGCCTGAAGATTGTACCGAAAACAATCCAGGTAATCATCGTTATCGCGATCACACTGAGAGTCACCGCAGGCATAGCGTTGTAGTAGGGCATGATATAGCTGGGAAAAACATTTAAAAACTGCATAAGGAAGCCGGTCAGAAAGGGGCCGGTCTGGTTTACAGTTCGGTCTGATGAATCCATTTTGTAAATTTGGTAAGCGAGATAGAACATATAAATGGTTCCGATTATCTGCATGATAATGAAAATTTTGGGGATGATCGTCGCCAGCATCGTATTCAACGTACCAGAAACAGCAAGTAAGATTCCAAAAGCAATCGTTGCTCCATACGTATATTCCATTGCCTTTTTTGTCCCCAAATGATTCACTGTGGACAATATGACGATGTTAGTAGGTCCTGGTGTAAACGTAACAATAAAACAGTAAATTAGCAAAGATGTAATATTCATGAGAAAAACTCCTTTCAGGATTCTCATGTAATTTACACCTTAAAATGAATGGCGATATAGTACATTATTGCAGGATGCCGATACGTCTGTTGTGTAATATCATTGCGCAGCCAATGCCTCGGGCATTTTTTCGCCGTTGTCTTCGCACACACACTTCGTTTATGATCGAATCATGAATGAAAGGAGTGTGTCGCCAAATGAACACTAGCCCGAATATTGCGGAAATTACCTCCCTGATCGGCGAGCCGTCCCGCGTCTCCATGCTGGTCAGCCTGATGGGCGGCAAAGCGCTTCCGGCCAGCGAGCTTGCCCGCCTCGCCAGGATCACCCCGCAAACAGCCAGCACCCATCTGGCCAAGCTGGTCGAAGGGGGGCTTTTGCAAAGCGAATCCCATGGCAGACACCGCTACTACCGACTGGCAAGCCCCGAGGTCGCTCACGCCATGGAGGCGCTTTTGACGATTGCGAACCCGGTGCCTGTGCGCTCGTTGCGCGAGTCCGAGCAACTGCGGGTGTTGCGCTATGCGCGCACGTGCTATGACCATCTCGCAGGAGAAGTCGGCGTCGCCCTGACGCAAAAAATGATAGAGCTGCGGCTTTTGGAAGCATCCGGCCAAGACTTTGTGCTGAATGAAGCTGGCAAAGTTAAGCTGCAATCACTCGGCGTCGAGGTGGACGCCCGCCCGAAAAGCAGACGGCGCTTTGCCCGCCAATGCCTGGACTGGAGCGAACGCCGCCATCATCTCGCAGGCAGCCTCGGCGCTTCTCTGACCAACCGCTTGTTTGAGCTAGGCTGGATCGAAAGAATTCCCGGCGGCCGGGCTGTACGCGTCACGCCGGACGGCGCGGCCGGATTTCTCGCTGAATTTGGCTTGGAAGTCAAAAGCGGCAAGGAACGCGTCTAGGCGAGCTTTCCTGAGGCCTTACGCTTTCGCCTTTGCCGCATGCGAGGAAGCAAGCAACTGTTTTTGGGGGCCAAACGTCCAGTTGACGAGAAATATGCCCGCAAAAATCAACAGGCCCCCGGCGTACACGTGCCACATGACGACCTCCCCCAGCAGCACCCAGCCCGAGAGCACGCCGAAAAACGGGGCGAGAAACAGAAAAGCGCTGATGCGGCCCGGATCTCCCTGACTGAGCAAGTAAAACCAGGTGGCGAACTGCACGATGGAAGCCATGATCGCAAGCCACAGCACGATCAACAGCGAAGCAGTGGTCACGATCAGCTTGGGCGTCTCCAGCGTCACGCCCATGAGCAGAAGCAGCAGGCCGCCGAACAGCATTTGATAGGCCGTCATCACCCAGACGTTAAAGCGGACGCCCCACCGTTTGACGAGGATCGTGGCAATCGACCAGGCGAGTGCCGAGCCTAGCCCGAACAACGTCCCCGACTCCCACTGCAAATGAAAGCCGAGCGTGATGAACACGCCGCACAGCCCGATCAGCACCCCGAGCCATTGCGAGAGCCGGTAGGTGACTCTGAGAAACAACGTCCCCCAGATGACGACGAGCAGCGGATTTAGGAACGTCAAGATCGAAGACTCGCCCGCCGTAATCGTGCGCAGGCTCAAAAAGATACAGCCCATGACCGCCGCCGTCTGCAAAAAGCCGATCAAACCAAGCTGCCCCCACTCACGCCCCGATCTCGGGAGCGGTTTTTTCCGTACCCACAGCGCCAGCAACAGCCCGGCGAGCGTAAAGCGCAGACCGACGAGCAAAAGCGGCGAGAAGTAGGCCAAGCCGATTTTTCCTACCGCAAACGACGAGCCCATCAGCGACGTCGTGACCACCACGAGCATTCCGAACCACAACCGATTCATCTCGTTTCCTCCTTCTTGCAAACAGGTAGCAAGTGATACCGTCAGTGTACACAAAGGAAGTTACGATGCGGATCGAAGTGTATAAGTTCGCCGTCGCTACAGCTCGTATTTTTCCACCAGCCTGATCCCGATTCGCTCCAGCAAAAAGGCCAGCGCCTGCCATATCCAGCGCCGATAGGGCGGCAGATGCCTGACGTAGACCGCGGTGTACTCCGGCTCGCCGATCGCGCCCCTGTCCGCCTTGAAGGCGCCCACTCCCGCGCTCTGATGCAGCAGCAGTCCTTCCCGCTCCGCCTCCTGCACCAACAGGCTTGACAGCATCCGGTACAGCCCCGTCTCTCTCGGCAGTCTCGTATCGTAGCCGAACAAAGGCGTGGTCATGACTCCGTTGCGCACGAAGTAGCCGAGAATCCCGTCCAGCCGCCCGTCCTTTTCCAGTCCGATCAAAGTCAAAGTCCGCCTGCGCATCGCCAGCCGGACGAACTCTTCGCTAAACTGCGGGTTTAGCCGCGAGTATTTGTCCAGGTACAAAGCGTTGTACAGCTCGACGATCCGCTCTGCCTGCCCTTCCGCCAGCTCATCGTGGCGCAGGACGCGGTAGCCCGATTTCGCCAGCAGCTTGCGGTCGCGGGACAGCGTATTGCGCACCCGCCACGTGCCCTCGCCCGGCCAATCCGGGTGGAACAGGTAGACGTAGCGGCTCGGCACCATGATGCAGCCCGCTTGCTTCAGACCGCTGTACAGCTCCGGGCACAGCCGCTGGCAAACAGAGCGAAAAGCAATGACGTGGCGCGGGAACTTTTTGGCGCAAAAGCGCGCAATCTCCCCGGCCTGCTCCGCCGTCCAGGCGTGGTACAAATTCGTCGACAACAACCAGTTGTTCACGATCGCAATCTGATTGCAGCGGCTTCTTTTCATCCATAGTCCAACTCCTGCCAGAACGGGGGTAAACAGCCTCTTCAACAGCCGGGAATCCAGCATGTCCAGTTCCTCGCGCGCATAGGCGACAAAGTGCGTGTACGGCGAGCACACATACGAGTTGTCGTACTCCGCGTCATTGACCGTCACAGGCATGACTCGCCCTCCTGCCAGCAGCCCGAGCAACTGCGTGCGCACGTTGTGGACGTGGCGCGTCGGCGTATCTGCCAGAAGCGCCGTCAAATAGTCGCGAGCGTACTCCCCGTCCTCAAGCTGCCCCCAATCCATGCGAGCCAGCTCTTGTGCCTCGCAAAGCCTAATTTCGTCCTTGCTGCTCATCGAACGCAAACACCCTCTCCACGCGCCGCAGTTTTTTCGTGCCCGAGTGAAGCTGGTACGGAACAAAGTCAATCGCTGGCACTTTTCCCCCATGCGAGCGAATGACCGCCGCGAGACTTTGCCGCACTTGCCGCTTTGCGTCCGCCGCCTGTGCGCCGTTCACGAGCAGCGCGACTTCCACCTGCTCCATGCTCAGTTGACGAACCGTATATTCCTCGATCTCGGCAGACGCGGCGATCACCGCCCGCCGGATGAAGTCCGGGAAGATCGAGACGGGGCGGTTCTCGGTTTCGTGCCAAAACCAAAACAGATCATCCGAGCGGCCCTCGACCGACTCCAGCGCCATGAAGATTGAACCGCACGGGCACGGCGTGCGCCTTTCCGTCAAAATGTCATTCAGACGGTAGCGGATGATCGGCTGCGTCTCGCGGGAAAAATCGGTCAGGATCGGGAAAAACCGCTCTTTTCGCTCATCGAGGTACTCTTTTTCCATCACCAAAATGTCTTCGTTTACGTGCAGCGTCCCGTGCGCGCAACTGACCGCCAAAAGCCCTTCCGTGCATTGATAAATCTGGTGAACCCGCTGATCGAAGCTCGCCTCGATGTACGCCTCGTCCAGCGGGTCGAGCACCTCCGCCACCGAGATCACTTTCACAGGTGACACCCGCAGGCTTCCTTGCCGCTGCGCTTTTGCCAGCATGCGCAGCATGGACGCCGGGGCCACCAGAACAGTCGGCTGATAGCGATTCAGCCGCTCCAGATGTTCGGCCAGCGCATGCTGCAAGTCGAAAAAGGCGAACTGAATGCGCCGCCTGTCGACCGCCTCGTACAAATTGCTGTTGGCCCGCAGGAAAAAGGCAATCCGCTGCTCGGACCAGAGCTGCCCTGGCAGCGCTTTGGCGAGAATCGTTCCGGCCCACTTCGCCTGTTCCTGTGGCCCGACGAGAAACAGCCCGCGATTGCCGGACGTGCCCGACGACAGGCCGACCGTAATCCCTTTGATCTGCGGCGTGAAGTCGCGCGTGTTCTCCGCCGCAAGCGCGATGCGAAACGCCTCTTCTTTAGCGATGCGCCGCGTGTTCAGTTCGTCAAAATGCTCCATCATCAGCTTTTTGTCAATCGGCGCAAGCTTGCGCCACTCGTCGAGCCGCAGCGTCCCCATCCGTTTCAGGTAAAAGGGAGAGGCCGGCAGCACGCGGGCAAGCAGCGTCTGTACTTGGCGATCCTGCCATTTTTCCAGTTGCTCGCGCGTGGAAAAGCGCCGCGCAAGCCATTTCGTCCGTATGTATTGCCCAAGCAGCGTCATGATCTCCATGAAAAATCTCCGCCCTCTCTCGTCGTCTCCCACACTTCCCCGCAATGGGTCGGCATGATCCGCACGTCCGCGCACTGGCGCGACAACAGGTGCAACCTGTGCAGCTCATCCCGGTATGCCTGGCGATCGGACATGATGAGCCTGGCCAGCGGATGCGGCAGCAAATTGCCCCGGTACGCCTCGCTCGACCAGGCCGCATCTGCGCATAAAAACAGCTCGCCGTGATCGCGGTCGCGCAGGAACAGCCCGAATTGCCCTTTGGCATGGCCGGGGAGGTCGACTGCGAGCAGGCTCCCGTCCGCAAACAGGTCGTACCCTGTCGTATAGGGCGCGTACTTTTGCGGCAAAGCAGTCGGCGCCATGCGGTCAACAAACGTCGCGCGCTCTTCGAAATCATCCGGCATGAGGTCCGGCAAATACGCTTCGCGCACGGCCGCCAAGCCTGTTTTGCCCTTGACGTGCAAATAGGCGCTCTCGAAGCAATACAGCCGGGCGCGCGGAAAATCGCGCAAGCCGCCGATATGGTCGGCGTGAAAATGCGAGAGCAAAATGCCCTGCACCGCGTCCGCCGCGATTCCGTGCCGCGCAAGCTGCGCCCGGACGCTTTGCTCGGCCTGTGTGACGACAGGCGTGATTTTGCTGTAGAGCGAATACGGAAACGCGCTCGTCGCCTCGAAAAACCGCGGCGAGTAGCCCGTGTCAAACAGCCACAGGCCGTGCTCCGGGTGCTCGATCAGCCCGGCGAGCGCATGGAAGCGGATCATTTTCAACTTCCCGCCTTGGCGCGAAAACAGCTCCAACTGGCGGCAGTAGCCCGTATCCAGCCATGTCAGTTTAACGTCCATGCTCCGTCCTCCACCATGCTGCAAAAGTGTCGATCCCTTCCGCGATGCTCACGCGCGGCTTGTAGCCAAGCTCCCGCCGCGCCTTGGAAATGTCCAGCGTCTGCGATTTGGCGAGCACCCCGACCGAGTAGCGCGTCAGCACAGGCTCGCGGTAGCCCAGGACGGTGCGCGAGAGGCTCTCCAGCACCCATGCGGCCGCGTAGGCTTTCCAGTAGGGCACTTCCTTTGCCCGCAGCGGCATGTCCAGCCGCCTGAACACGTCTGTCAGCACGTCAACGAGCGTGACAGGCTCTCCGTTCGTAATGTTGTAAGCTTGCCCAAACGTGCTGCCGGGCGAGTCCATGCACAACAGCAGCGCGTCGACGACATTGTCCACATACGTCAAGTCGATCAGCGCTTTTCCCCCGCCGATCAGCGGGACGTACTTCTGCTCGTTGGCGCGAATCAGCCGCGGCAGGATCGCATTGTCTCCCGGCCCGAACAGCGCGCGCGGCCGAATCGTAATCGTCGGCAGCCCTTCGCGGTACGCCTTGGCCACCGCAAGCTCTGCCAGGTGCTTCGTCTCTGCATATGTATTGGCGAATCGGCGCGGCAACGGCTGCTCTTCCTGGATGCCGTACGCATCGGCAAACGCAAAGTAAATGCTCGGGCTGGATACGTGAACGAGCCGCTCGATCCCGTGCTGCTTGCAGCCTTCGATGACGTGAACGGTGCCGCTCACATTCGTCTCGTACATGTCCCCGTACTTTCCCCATGGCGAGGAAAACGCGGCAACGTGCTGGACAATCTCCTGGCCGCGGCAGGCGTCCGCTACAGCCTGCCTGTCCCGGATGTCGGCGCGGACAAAGCGGATGCCGCGCTCCTGCAGCTTGCGCCCGATCGTTTCATCCCGCCCCAGCGCGGTCACCTCATGCCCCTCTTCGTGCAGCCGCTGCACCAGCTTTTGCCCAAGGAAGCCTGTGCCCCCTGTAACGAGTACGCGTTTTTTCATCTGCCTTTCCCTTCCTTTCCGGTAGAAAAAATCCGCTTTTGGCCGTTACTGCGGCGTTTCTCCGTTCCATTCGATATCGCTCGTACTGCAAGCGAGCAGGCTCGTCTTCGTCCGCAAGCTCTGCCAGGCCAGATCGCCGAGCATCATAAACTGGTCGAAAAACGGCCGCGGGTCCTCCGCGCGAAACAGCACGTCTCTTGCGTTGCACAGGTCGCGGACCCAGCGCGTCCAGCCGCGCCAGTCTTTGACGTTCGCCAGTCCGTAGGTCAGCATCGCCATCGTCAGCATGCAGGTCTGGCCCGCCTGCGGGACGACCGCTTCCGCCCTGCCTTCCGCTCCGCCCTGCGATTTGCCCGCCAAAAAAGCGTCCGCTGCGGCTGTTTGTCCCGCAAACAGATGGATGCCGCTCGTCAGCCTCGGGTTGCACTCGATCACGTACAGCTCGCCTGTCTTGCTCTCGATGAAGTCAAAAGCGATTTGCCCGCTAAGCCGGTGCCTGCGCACAAAGCGGGTGACAAAATCTTTGACGCCTGCGTGCGCGGCATAGGCGAAATGAATCGTCGCCCCCTGCCCCGCCGTATGCACCGTCTCGTAGTCCGCGTACAGCGCAAGCTCCCCTTCGCGCGCGACCGCGTAGCTGCACAACTGGCGCCCCGCGATAAACCGCTGGACGAGCCACGGCTGACGGGCGGAAGGGACGGGCAGCGCAGACAGCCTGGCCCGGGACGGCTCGGAGATGATCTGGACGTGGGCAGCGAATCTGGAGTAGACGGGCTTTAGCACGACCGGGCCTGTCGCCTGGCGAATCGCCGCATCCCGCTCATCTGCCGATTCCGCCCGAACCGTATGCGGAACGAGCGCCCCCGCGCCTCGCGCCAGCTTCCCGAACTCCGATTTGTCATGCAGCGTCCGCAGCACGGCAAGCGGCTCTACCAGCACATCGCCATGCGCAAGCAGACGCTCGCGGCCGTGCGCGACGTAAAAAATTTCCTCGCACGTCGGAATGAGCAGGTCGACCCGTTCCTTGCGCATGATCTGGCACAGCTCGTCGATGTACGCCTCTGGCTGCGTCCTGGGCGGCGGGACGCGATACGAGCGCTGCACGTAGCGGGAATGCGCGCACAAATGCCGGGCCGCGCTCTCGGCCACAATCACGCGCTGTCCCGCTGCACGCAGCAAACGGGCCAGCTCCAGCGTGGCAGGCGCCCTGCCTCCGGTCAGCAAAACCGTCCGCTCAATACGCAAGGACGATGCCCCCGAGCGACAAGCCAGCGGACGTGCCCAAGAGCAGCATGTAGTCTCCCCGCGCCACCCGCTCTTGGCTGATCGCCTCGTGCAGCGCCATCGGGATGGAAGCCGCAATCACATTGCCGTGGTCTTCCATGATGTTGACCATCTGCTCGGCGGAAAAGCCCAGCTTGCCTTGCATGATGCGCAGCGCCATGCCGCTCGCCTGGTGAGGGATCACGGCCCGAAGCTGTTTTTTGCCGACAGCCGCACTGGCGAGCAGGCTGTCTACAAACCCGGTAATCAACTGCGAGGTCAGCCGAAAAATTTTGCGCCCATCCATGTCAAAAGCAAAGTCGTCCTCGTACCCGTTCACGTACTCGCGCGGGTGCAGCATCGTTCCGCCGCCGCGAATTTCCGAGTAGTGGGCCCCTTCGCTATACGTTTTCATCGCCGAGCCAAGGATGCGGGACGCCTCGTGATCCGGCGTCCGGCCGACGACCACAGCCGCCGCGCCGTCTCCGAACAGCACGCAGCTTTCTTTTTGCTTCCAGTTCAGTCCCGCCGAGGCGATCTCCGTCGAAACGATCAGCACGCGCTCATACACGCCGAGCGCCATCGTACAGGACATGACATCCAGTGCCGTTACAAAGCTCAGGCAGGTAGAATTGATGTCAAAGCAGGCGATCCCCGTCCCTGCAAGCCCCAGCTCTTCCTGAATCAGCGCCGCCGTGCACGGAATCTCCTGCTGGGCCGTACCGCTCGCGCACACGATGCAGTCGAGCTCTGAAAGCGCGATGCCCGCCGCCGCGACTGCCTGCCGCGCCGCGCTTGCGCCCATCTGTGCCGCAGTTTCCCCCGTCACATAATGTCTGACGCGAACCCCGGATTTCTTTTCCGTCCATCCGGCGGCAAGCCCCAGCCGCTCATCCAGCTCGGCTGCCGTCACTTGCCGTGCAGGCAGGTACTTCCCGGTGCCCAACAACTTGATTCTTCTCTCCATCATCTGGCTCTCCCTCGGTTTTGATGTCTCTCACACTGTATGCCGTCACTTTTATCCATTTTACGAAAAAGAATGGCAGCTTGTGGGGATTATTTCTCAAAAGCAAAAAACTACCTTTCGCCTGTACGCAAAAGGTAGTCTCCAACAAAGACGTTTGTGCTAGCTTTTTCGTTTCCCCCACGGCTTGAAAACAGACAAAAGAAATAACAGGAAAAGCGAGAGCACCTGCAAGACAATGCCCGTCCAGAGCTGCCCGCTGTTGACGAGAAAAGCCGAGTTTTCCGCCGCCGCAAGCCCTTCTGCCCGGGAAATCGTCACCGCCTGCAGCGTCCACACATACATGCCGATTGGCCCGAGCAGTACAGCGACCAGCGTGAGCACTTCCTTGGCGATTATCCAGTAGTAGCGAAACAGTCCCCAGTGCGTCCAGACAGACAAAAGCACTCCGGTCACAATCGTCCCGATCGTCGACGCCCGCACACTCGTTTTCGCCAGCGCATGCATGGCGGTGTAACAGGCAGTAAAAATGCCCGCATCGTCCGTATTCGCCGCCACGATGCTCAACACGAGAAAGATGACGGCTCCGCCCAGCATGATCGCGGAAAAGAGCAAGTGCAAAAGCAGCAGCCATTTTTTCTGGTTCAAACCGATTCTGGCCATGGTTTCACCTCTGTGCGCTCCCCACCGCTACAGTTGAAAACGGTACCCGACTCCCCAGACCGTTTCGATGTACTGCGGCTTGGATGGATCGCTTTCGATTTTTTCGCGCAGCTTGCTGATGTGCACGGTCACAGTCGCAATGTCGCCAAGGGAATCCAGTCCCCATATTTTTTCAAACAGCTCGTTTTTGCTGAACACCCAGTTCGGATGCGTCGCCAAAAAAAGCAGCAGCTCATACTCCTTCGAGGTCAGCGGAACTTCCCCGCCATTGACGTACACTTTGCGCGCGAGCTTGTCGATCCGGATGCCGCGGATGCGCAGTTCGTCCTTCGGCGCGCGCTGCGCCGCTTCGGACACGAGGCGGTCGTAGCGCGCCAGATGTGCTTTCACCCTCGCCACCAGCTCGCCCAGGCTGAACGGCTTGCTGATATGGTCGTCTGCGCCCAGGCCCAGCCCGCGAATTTTGTCTACGTCTTCCTTTTTCGCGGAGACGAGCAGGATCGGAATGTTTTTCGCCGCGCGCACCTCGCGCAAAATGGCAAATCCGTCTACCACGGGCAGCATCAAGTCCAGGATGATGAGGTCGTAATCCTCCGCCAGCGCCTTTTGCAAGCCGACCTCGCCGGAGTGCGCGACTTCGACCGCATAGCCGTTCGCTTCCAAATAATCTTTTTCCACCTCGGCGATCACTGTATCGTCTTCAATAATGAGAATGTGCTTCATCCGCTTCACCCCCTGTCCCTTTTTGCAGTGGCAAGGAAACATGAATGCTCGTCCCGCGACCGACCTCGCTGTGCGCCCAGACCCGTCCGCCGTGTCCTTCCACCAGTTGCCTGACGATGGCAAGCCCGAGCCCGCTGCCGCCTGTAGCGGTAGTGCGGGCACGGTCCGCGCGGTAAAAGCGGTCGAAGATGTAAGGCATCGCTTCCTCGCTGATCCCCGTCCCGTTGTCGGCAACCGTCACGATCGCCTCGTCGGCTGTCGCTTCCAGTTGTATCGAAAGCCGCCTGTTTTCCTGCTCCATGTATTTCAGGCTGTTGTCGACGATGTTCATTAACACCCGGTGCAGCTTTTCGCGGTCCGCCATGACGATAAGCGGCTCGCCCGCCGTCCCTGCCGCGCTGATGTGCACACCGGACAGCCGCGGCTCCAGACGCAGCTCCTGCACGCAGTCTGCCACATAGGCGCGAATGTCGACCGGTTCCAGATGAAACGGCAGCTTGTTCAAATCCAGCCGCGAATACAGCAGCAGCTCGTCGATCAAGCGATCCATCTGCACAGATTTGCCCGCGATCATTCGCATATATTTTTCGCGCTTGGCCTCTGTGTCGGCAATTCCGTCCAGCACCGCTTCCACGCACGCCTTGATCCCCGTGATCGGCGTTTTCAAATCGTGCGAGATGCTGGAGATCAGCTCTTTGCGGTTTTCCTCGTATTGCAGTTGCAGCCGGATCGAATCGTGCAGGCGAACGCGCATTTCTTCGAACGCTTCGCCCAGCTCGCCCAGTTCGTCTTTTCGCCCGAGCAGGACAGGACGTTCCAGGTTGCCTTCCTTGATCTCGTGCGCCGCCTGCTTGAGCGCGTACAGCGGGCGGATGATGCTGCGCGAGACGAGGTAGGTCAACACGCCGTTCGTCAGCCCGACAATGGCGAGGAAGCTGACGACCATGGCCGCAAAGAAAGAAACGCCTGACGTAAACGCAGGGCTGTCATCGCGAAGAAAATAGAGCGTGCCCTCGCTTTTGTCCGCAAAGGCAAACGAATGCATCTCGACGGCGTAGCCTTTGCTGCTCCACGGCGGCAAGCGGCGCGTGCGCTCATCGTGCGCAGGCGGCTGCATATACTTCGCCCAGTCCGCCTGCTCAAGCGAAGGGGAAGCGAACAGCACCGCCCCGTTTTTAGCTAACATCAGCGCTCCGCCAAGACGCCGCAACTCTTCGTCTGTCTCGGCCAGCACGTCCTGCTGCAAAAGCCGCTCCGCGTCGTAGCGGGCCAGAAAAGCAAGCCCGGCGAACAGCTCGTCCCGCCGTTCTTGCGTCTGCCGGAACAAGGGCTTCCCCGGCTCTTTTCCTGTTCCGTGCGGGAACGACTCCCCCAGGAAAAAAGCGCCCAGCAACGAGGCCACCAGTGCGAAGCAGACGACGGGAACGACAATCATGGCGATATATGATAGCAGCAGTCTCGTTTTGATCGACATGGCCGTTCCCCTCCCGCGCGTATGATTGCTGCCATTATACTACAGTCGTTTGCAAAAGGCTTACTGCGCCTCGTGCTGTCCCCAGCCGCCTTGTTTCCAGTGGCTTCGCAGCTCCTCGCGGGTGACCTTCTCCACCTGTTTCCCCGTCAAGTCAATCTGCTCAGGCACAGTTGCGGCCAGGTCGGACAGGCGGATGTCCACAGACAGGCGCAGCGTGTGCTCAGTACCTGCCGCGTCTGTGCCCACCAGCTCTACCTCGGCGGTTTGCCGCTCGATCTGGTTCTTTTCGTTCATCGTCGCGTTCAGCACGACTTGCGCAAGCTGGACGTCTTCTTGCAGAAGCGGCAGCTTCACGGCTGGCCCGTGCTCGCGAGCCGCCGCTTCCTGACTGCGCTCGGCGATCTTCGCATAGATCATCGGCCCGGCGAATTTGGCGAACATCGGCAGTTGCTCCCGGGAGAGCTGCAAGGTGACCTGCTTGCCTCCGTTCGGCAAATTCTCGACGGTCGCCTCTCTGCCAATCTCGCCGAACAAGGCGTTGTGCAACTGGCTCATCATCGCACTCGGCTCCCCATGAGCGTCTCGCCGACCCTCGCGTCCCCAATCCATTGCTTCCATGACGCGATACACGTCGCGATCCCCTTGCTTAAAAACAACCTGATCCTGCTTGCGAAACGCCTGAAAGCTACCCTCGCCGTTCGCGCCGGAAAAAGTCCCGTTCACGCTGCCCAGCCGCTGTTCGTGGTCGACTTTTGCCACCCCGTCGACTGCGAGCAGCGTCGTTTTGTTGTCCGTCAGCTCAAGCTGCGCGTGCGCGGTCATGCTCCCCGCTTCTTTCGTCTGGCGCAGAGCCGATTGGTACACCGCAAAGCCCGTGCTGTCCGCATTCGCGGATACGCCGATTCCCCACGCCATCGCTCCGCCGATCCCGACAGCCAGTCCGATTGCCAGCCATTTTTTTCGCATTCCTCATCCCTCCAGTTCAGTTCGAAAGCGACTGCTTCACTTTCTCTACCTGCGATGATAAAGGCGAGGTCTAAACGCGCTCTAAACCAATTCTAAAAAAAGTGTAAAAACAGGCGCGTGCCCACAGCGCATCTGCGGCGCACAAATCTTCCAGACATGGTATATTGGTAAAAATAACTTTACAAGAATGGACGAAAAGCGAGGTTGGAAACGATGAACAAGCAGGAAGGCTACATAGAGGTTCCTGGCGGCAGAGTGTGGTACACCCGCGTCGGCACAGGCGAACAGACACCGCTGATCGTGTTGCACGGCGGACCCGGCAATACGCACGCTCCGCTCAAGTCAACACTGCACGTATTGGGCGACGAGCGCCCCGTCATTTTTTACGACCAGCTCGGCTCGGGCAACTCCGACAGGCCGACCGATGCGTCCTTGTGGAAAACGGAGCGGTTCGTGGAAGAGCTGGCCTGCATCCGGCAAGCGCTCGGATTGGCGCAAGCGCACATCCTCGGCCATTCGTGGGGAACGATGCTGGCGGCGGCGTACTTGCTTGACACCAAGCCTGCTGGCGTCTCGAGCGTGATTTTTTCCAGCCCGTGCCTGAGCGCCCAGCGCTGGAAGGAAGACGCAGACCGCCTGATCGCCCGCCTGCCAAAAGAGGTTCAGCAGACGATTGCGCAGCACGAAGAACAAGGAACGACCGACTCGGAGGAGTATCAGGACGCGATGAAGGAGTACTACGCGCGATACGTGTGCCGCCTGGAGCCATTGCCGGAAGTTCTCGCCGAAAGCCGCCCGAAAGCGAACAAAGACGTGTACATGACGATGTGGGGGCCGTCCGAGTTTTGTCCGACAGGCAACCTGAAAACGTTCGACTACACGCCGAAGCTGCATCAGCTCGACATCCCTGCCCTGTTCGTCTGCGGCCGCCACGACGAAGCGACGCCCGAGTCGACGCGCTACTACCAGTCGCTCGTGCCGGGCGCCGAGTTTCACGTCCTGGAAAACAGCTCCCATATGGGCTATTTGGAAGAAACGGCCGAGTACGTGCAGACCGTCCGCGAATTTTTGCGCAAGGCGGACAAGCGCTGATTTCCGCCGCCGCAAGCAAAAGCCCCGTCTCGCAGCTTTTTTTAGCGAGACGGGGCTTTGCGTTTATCCGGAAACGATTCGCATCGCAGCGGCTCGCTGCAAAAATTTGACCGTCCCTTCTCCGCTGTCGGGCAGAACCGCCGGATGGCAGTTTAAAAGGCAGCCTGCCGTCCCGCAGTGAAAAACTCCGTTCGTTTTGCTCGTCTGAGAGGTGATCTCCACTTGATAGCGATCGGGCTTAAAGAAGACAGCACGATCATCGGAATTTACGCCTATTACCAAAACGGCGCGCTCCCCCTTTCTCCCCGCTAATTTCTTCCCGAGAAAAAAACGATACTCCCGTCCGGGGAAGTATCGTTTTTTGCTTACAAGCCTTGATTGGCTGCGGATTGCCGGGATGTGACCGCCACTCTCCGCCCTGCCCGGTCCAGTACCTCTCCCCGCTTCGGACGAAACGTATTCACCCGCAGCTTGTCCCCGTGCTCCAGCTCGGGCAGCAGGAAGGACGGGTTCCAGTTGATGTACCAATCTTGCTTGTCGTTTTGCGTTTCTTTAACCAAAATGGCTTTGCCTGTAAAAGAAATCGGCTCGCCAAACGTCTGCACGCTGAGCCGGTAGTGAAAGCTGATTTTCCCGTCTTCGCCCGGGACGACGTCTTCGTTGTACAGCGGTTCCACGCTGATATGCGTAGCCTCGATCCCGCTGTAGATGTTTTCATAGCGCGAGACAAACTCTTCTTTGCTCACCTTTGCTTTCGCATCCAGCGAGAGCTGCTCGTACATGTCGCTGAACTGCTGCTGCTTCCATTTCGCCGTATAGGCGGTAAAAGCCGCCTTTGCCATTTCTCCCTCTTGCTTCGACCCCTGCTGCCAATAGTCCCAGATGAGGAAGAAAAATCCCGACAAAATGACGAGAAAGACACTCCAGAAGCAAAACCATGCCTTTTTCACCAGTTCCTCACCTTCCTTTTCACACGATAAACCAGCGGAAACAGAGAATATATGGAAGAAAGCTGATGAAACGATGATATTTTGCTCACAAACAGATGTTAAGTGTCAGACAATTCTCTTCGCAGGCCGCTCGTTCATTTGCTGGCCCCGTTTTTTGGCGCAGCCGTGTTTCGCGTACAGCCAAATTAGCCAGATTAGCCAAAACAGCCGCTCCCATTTTCAGCCATTTACAAAACTTGGCTGCGCCAAGCCTTTGGTGCAGCCTTAGTTGCCCTTATACTGGACAAGAATCTTATCCCTTCTTATCTGTACAAAAAGGAAGACCGCTGGCTCGTCTCCCTTTTTCACTCTTCCCACATGTAGCCGAATCGGGGAATGGTCGTTATTTTTTTCCCGTACTTGCCCAGCCGCTTGCGCAAACGGTAGACAAGCGCATTGATTTCGGCGCGCCCGACATCCGGGACGCTGGTTTCGGCGTGAACCATTCGCTCCGGCCAGATCGACACCATGATTTCCTCATAGCTGACGGCCTGATTGGCCCGTTGATACAAAAGCGTAAGCAAGTCCATATCTTTTCCCGTCAAAGGAATCCGCGCGCCGTCCAACCGGATTTCCCGACGCTCCAGATTGATGACCAGACCGGAGGACACGGCAGCCGGAACGGTTGACTGCAGCAGCGGAAAAGAAAATTCTCTGGTGACATCCAGCTCGCTGCCTTCCGCAAAAAAGACCAGCTCGACGACTCCTTTGGCGAGACTGATGAGATCGCCGTGAAACAGCGGCTGCGGCGTTTGGTGGATCGGTGTCCCGTTCACCTCTGTTCCGTGCTTGCTCTCCAGGTCGGATATTGTATAGCGATTGCCGATTTTGCGAATCACGGCATGTCTTCTCGATACATATGGGCTGGAAAAAGCGATGTCAGGTGCAAGCTGGCTCCCTCGCCGTCCAATCGTGTACTCGTCCCTGCGCAGGAACTGGCGCTTTTGCACAAGCTCCGGATCGCCTTTTTTGATAAGGACATAGACGCCGTCTTCCAACGTTCATCACCTCAAAAAAGAGTTGCAGCTATCCGTATTTAATTACATACCAAACTGCCGGAAAGTCAACCCTTTTTTCCCTATACAGAAAAGCCGCCATCATCTTCGGCTTCCGAAAGCGCCTGACAACGACAGCTATGCTCGTTCCTTTTTGTTTTGCCTGAAGTATGAACGTCCGTGCTCTTTCGCTTGCGAGGAACTCATGAACAGCGCTTGAGTGCCGCCAGCTTTTTTGGCTCGATCGTCAGCAGGTGGCATACCCCGTTCGGGACGAACAGCTTGTACGCCATTCCTTTTGGCACAACCAGCAGCTCTCCCGCCTCGATCCAAATATTGCGCTCATGGGACATCATCAGCAATCTTCCGTTGACGACCAGAAGCATCTCGTCCTGCTGGTCGTTTTGTTGCCAGGGATACTCTCCCGAAAGCTGCTCCAGCTTGATCGCCGAATCGTTCAACTCGCCCACGACCATTGAGCTCCAAGACTCCTGTAACAATGAAAACTGTTGCGCGATGTTTATTTTCTCCATGATGGTTCTCTCCCCTTTGTCCCCACGATAATACAAAAGAGAGCCAGGAAAAATAGCAGCGATCTGATAGATTTATGATATTTGCGATCACAAAGCGATAATAAGATGCAAAAAATTGCAACGAATCAAACAGGCCGGACGCGGCTTCCTCTCCGCCTCCCATCCCATAGCGAGTTTCGCCCGCCCTGGCTGGGGCTTGGCCAAGGCGAGCGTTGGAGATGGTACACCCTGAATGCGCCGCCAGCGACCTCATGTGTTTATTTTTTATTTTGATGGGGAGGCTCAAACATTTTCGTTTCAACCGGGACGTTCACGTGAAGTTCTACTGGTTTCAAATAGCTAACAACGTTGCTGTTTCCATCGTATAATTCGTATTTAACGAGAATCCCCGAATCTTTGTCGACCCAAAAGCGAAAGGTCTGCGCGCCATGTTTGTCGCTATTCTTAATCTTGCCTGTTAAAACGATCGTATAGTGATCTAGCAACCGTTCATCCTGTTTTTCAATCTCCCAGTCGTTGTAGTCGCGCGTAAAGTTTGAGGCGATTTCATATGGAAACAAGGAGCTTTGCGCGATGCCAATGGGAGGTCGCTCACGGTAGGTTGTCACTGTCATTCCCTGAGAATCGGTACGGAAAGCTTCTTCAGGAATAAGCGTCGCTCCCGAGCGGTTGAATTTGTACTTCTTTGCGTCCAATGTTGCCGAGGAACCGTCTTCCGTACGCCATAACGTACCGTTTTTGTAATAAGTCAGCCATACTCTTGAAGGCTTGGAATCGGCATCATAGTCAGTGACTTTACTGTATCCACCCTCCATTTCGCTCAGGCTGAGCTGATACTCAACAAGCGACTTTTTCCCTTTTCGCAAGAGCTCAAACTTGCCGACCGCTGTCTCAAAATAATCAACCGTATTCAGCAACTTCGTCAGAACTTCCTTTTTGGTCATGTCGCTTGCGATTTCCGCTTGTTTTTGTGGCGAAAAAACAGTCTCCTGTTCAAGCGGCTTGGGAAGCGACGGACCCTTTTGCGCATCGGCGTGCGGTTGTACAGCTTCGCTTTGTGCCTGGGGAGAATGATTCAGGTCGGCGGCATTTGGATGGGAACAGCCGCCTGCGATCAGTGCTACTAGCAGGTGTAACCATACGATTTTCTTCACGTTTCCTCCTGATTACATTTACTTCCAAACTTTCCTTACATAATAGACGAGCGTTTGCGCAATTTGTTTCTCGGAAAATTCAGGCCCAAGTGCGTTTCTCTGCTCTAAAAAAATAAGGAGGGGCTATTTCCCCTGCCTTAATTACCAATGCCCTACTTTTGATTTTTCTGCAAAATGTCCGCAGCTATCTGCTCGATCATCGCCTTTTTCCCGAGCGCGAAAAACGCTTCGTCGTAGTTTTGCTTCGTGGTTACGCGGTACACCTTGCCGTTTTTGTTCGCGCGCATATTGCTCCAGATCGCCGTGTCTTCCAGCACGTTTTGCTCGGAATCGGCGAGCAGCACGATGTGGTCAGGGTCGAGCGTCGACAGCCCCTCCAGGCTCGTCTCCTTGCCGCCCCACGGGTCCGGATCGGGAATCCCGGCCGCTTTCGGCAGCTTCAGGTCGGTGTAGATCATGTCCGCCAGCCCCGTTTTCGCGTAGATGCGAATGCCCTTCTGGGTGGCTTCGATGACCGCAAACGTTTCCTCGCCCGTCGCCGCCGCGATCTGGTCGTGCAACTCCTTCGCCCGGTCGTCATACGCCTTTAGCCATTCCTCCATTTGCGGCTTTTTCCCCAACGTTTCCGCGATGAAGTCAAACCGTTCGCGAAACGCGTTGAAGCCGTAGGGCACGCGCACAGTCGGGGCGATTTTGTTCAGTTGTTCGTATATCTTGTTTTGGCTCGGCCCGGCGAAAATCAGGTCCGGATTCGCCGCCGCAATCGCCTCGACGCTTACTTCGTTTTGAAACCAGCCCGCTACGGCGACGTCTGTACCCAGCTCTTGTTGCAGGATCGGCGTCAGCTCTGTCGGGCTCTGATACTGGCTGTTCCCCGTCAGCACCGGGCGAATTCCAAGCGCCAACAGCTCCTCTGTCGCCCCGGACACGTCCGCGATTCGCAGCGGGTTGGCCGGGATCGTCACCTCTCCGGCCGCGTCCTTGACCGTCCGTGTCTTTGGCGCTTGCGCCGCCGGCTTGTCCGCCTGGCCTGTTTGTCCTGCTTGACCGTTGTTTTCCGCCGCTTGGCTGCAGCCGCCTACGAGCAATGCCAGACCGAGCAGTCCTGCGATCCAGCCGTTCTTTCTGTTTGCCATACGTTCCGTCATCCCCCACCATTGTGATAATGATTCTCAACAACTATGCTTGATCGTACTCTTGCAAGCCGTTTGCAACTACCCGATGATGGCGAAAAATACGGTTGGCGGGATAAGAAAACCTGTAGCGAAGCCTCCCCAATGACGAGCGACTGCGTTTCGGCGGAAGGTTGTTCTCGCTGAATCGGGTAGTTTGCTCTCGAAGTTTGATCCTTTCCGATTCAGTAAAAAAAGCGGGCGAATTATCTCCCGCCTGATGCATACGGCAGCACGTGCCTTCCCCGCTTCACGTCGGACGGGTTAAGCCCGTACTGCTTGCGGAACGCCTCGGAAAAGTGGCTGAAGTTGGAAAAGCCCACAGTCAGCGCCACCTGGCTGACGTTCAGCTCGCCTGCGCGCAGCAGCTCCAGCGCTTTTTCCAGCCGCTTTTCCCGCAAATAGGCGAACACGCTCGTGCCGAACTCCTCTTTGAACCCGACTTTCAGCTTGTATTCGTTCAGTTGGGCCATGCGCGCCAGCTCGACCAGAGAAGGCGGCGCCTCCATGTGCGCGAGCAAAATTTCCCTGGCGTTGTGAATCTTCTCCCGGTCGCTGCGCGACATGCCGGGCTTGTTGCCCTCGGGTTCCCGCCCGAACAACAAAGTGTCGAACGCATGCGCGGCGATCTCCAGCGTCTTGCCTTCCGCATGCAGCTTGCGCAGTTTGGGCTGGGATGCCGGCGGCGCGATCAACTGCCGAAGCCGCATCGTCATATCCGGCCGTAGCGGCATGCGAAACATCCGGAAAGAACGGCCGCCGAGCAGCCCCTCAAATGTATAGGGCGTCCCTTCGTCCATCTGCGCGAGCCATTCGTTGAACAGCTCCACCGAAATGCCGATCGCCACCGAACGAAACGGCGCTTCGGCCAAATAGCAAAAATCCGCCTGAAAGTCGCGCATCAACTGCAGCGAGCAACTGTCCGGCACCAGGTCGTGCTGGGAACTGCCCGAGACAGCCACCTCTCCCGTCCCTTGGAGGCAAAAGCTCAACTCGACCATGGCCGCCTCCGAGCGAAAATGCATGGCGTGGTCATCCGGAAAACGGTGAAAGGAATCGACAATCTCCAAACCAGGGCGAGGCATCATTCTGTTGATGTATCCGTTCCAGCCGGACAACTCATCCCCCGCCAACTCTGTGCCGATGTCATCGAGCCGAACGTTCGGCAGCGCGTCAATGTAACTGTCGTAGATGGAATGTATGGATGTGGAATGCATGGCAATCTCCCTGTTATTAATATTTATTCTTTGCTGAAAACGATTCTTGTTCTCATCATAAAAAAAAAGCATGGCCTTGGCAACCTTTTCGCCACGAATGATTGCCTTGGCACATGCATCGACTAATGCAAAATGTTTAACAAAATCGTCAGCGTCCCTACGCTGAAAAGCGTCGTAACCAGCACGCTGCTGGAAACGAATTGCGGGCGCATGTTGAACTGGATGGCGTAAATCGCCGTAGTCGCCGCAGAAGGCATCGCGGCGAGGATGACCAGCACCTTTTGCAGCAGCGGGTCAATCGGGAAAAACAGGCAGATCACATAGGCCAGGACAGGCGAAGCGATCAGCCGAATTACGCTGGCGGCGCTGAGCCCTTGCCACTCCAACGCTTTGGACGACACGTTGGCAAGCTGCATCCCCAGGATGAGCATGACGACCGGAATCGCCGCTTGCGCCACGAGGTCGATCGCCTGATAGTAGCTCTCGGGAATGACGATGTTGAGCTGCTGCAACAAAATCGCCAGGACGACCGCGTAGTTGGAAGGCTGCTTGAAAATCGCCCGGATCGCCGTGCCCACGCCACCCCCGCCGCGCGAAGCGAAGTAGACGCCGAACACCCCCATGATGATCGAGTGAAACACCATGATCTGGACCGCGTACGTGAACCCGGCATCCCCGTATGCGAACAAAATGATCGGCGTTCCGTAGTTCCCGCTGTTCATGAAGGCGGTGGAGAGCATCAGGGCGCTCTCCTGCGACTTGTCGTACCTAAACAGCCGCGCCGTCAACTGCGTGAGCACGATCAGCGCGCCCAGCAGCAATAACGAGATGATGACGATGTAAAACAATTGCAGATCAAGCTCTGTCTTGTAAAACGTGCGAAAGACAAGCGCAGTAGTCAAAATGTAAATCGCCAGCGAAGAAATCGGCTTCAAATCCATTTGAAACTTGCGTTGGAGAATGTACCCCGATAAAAAAATGAGCAAAACAGGCAAGATGACTTCGAGGAAAATCATGGTCCATCCCCACTTCTGTATTCGAGTCTTGAATTAAGAATAGTATAGCAAAATTCACAAAACATTCATGACCGTTTTATCGGCCGCAAACGGTTTCATTTCCTTTTATGAAGCTCACCGGGATTTTTTCCCGAAAAAAGCCGATCCCCTCGCCAAAAAGCCGTCTCCCTGTTTCCAGGAAGACGGCTGGACGGCCGAGCCACTATTTTGCTTGTTGCAAAAAACGTTCTACCTCTGCCAAAACAGGCAGCGCGGGAATCGCGCCCGTCCGCGTCGTCGTAAGCGCACCTGCGGCGTTGGCAAAGCGGACCATGTCCCTTAGCCTCGCATCCGTCATGGCGGCCAACGGTTCAGCCGCATCCAGCAATTGGCTGAGCAGGCCGCCCCAAAAGGCGTCTCCCGCCCCGCCTGGATTTTGCTCATATGCCGCTTTTCCCGGCTCGGGATGGGGCATCGGCGTGAAATCAATCAACAGCTCGCCGCAGGCAACTACATCGGGCATGGTTCTCTCTCCTTTTCTTGCTCTGAAATCAACCTAGCCAGGCCGTCAAGGCAACAGGCAAAGCGTTCACTTCTTCGGCAAAAACAGCTCCGGCGCCGTGTACAGCGCGGGAGAGCCGCCTGTGTGCAGGAACAGCACGTGATCGTCCCGGCCAAAGCGCCCTTCGCGGACAAGCCCGATCAGGCCGGCCATCGCTTTGCCCGTGTAGACCGGGTCCAGCAAAATCCCTTCCGTCCGGGCGACAAGCTGTACAGCCTCGACCATTTCCTCTGTCGGAATCGCGTAGCCTGGCCCGACAAACCTGTCCTCGCACTGCACCCACTCCGGCTGAATCTGCCCCGTGAGGCCGACGGTCGCGGCTGTGCGCTGCAAAAGCTCCAGCACCTTCGCCTCTTGGGCGGCACGGTCGCGGCTGACGTTGACGCCAATCACCTTCGTGCCAGACTGCCTCGCTGCGAACCCGGCAATCAGCCCTGCCTGCGTCCCGCCGCTGCCTGTTGCCGTCACGACGTAATCGTATGGCGTGCAGCTCTCCCACGCCTGCTGCTCGATTTCCTCCGCGCACGCCATGTAGCCGAGCGAGCCGACCTCGTTGGAGCCGCCAACCGGAATCAGGTACGGCTTTCTCCCCGCTTTTCGCAAGCTTTCGGCGAGCACGTCCATCTCTGCCAGCAAATCTTTGTCTGCGGGAACGACTTCGATTTTTTCAGCGCCCAGCAAATGGAACAGCAGGTGGTTTCCGCTCGCCTGCGGATTGTAATCGCCTGTCTCGGGCGCGGACAAAACAAGCTGGCAGCGCAATCCTTCGCGAACCGCCGCGGCCAATGTCAGGCGGCAATGGTTCGATTGGACGGCTCCGCACGTAATCAGCGTGTCCGCTCCCTGCCTGATCGCGTCGGCGACCAAATATTCCAGCTTGCGCGTCTTGTTGCCGCCAGCGGTCAAGCCGAGCAAATCGTCGCGCTTGATCGAAATCGTCGGTCCGCCCAGCTCCTGCGACAGCCTGTCCAGACGCTCGATCGGCGTCGGTCCTGGCGTATATGTTCTGCGCTCATAGCGAATTGGCTTCATCTCATAAGGCTCCCTTCGAGCTTGATGGAATAATAATACGCGCTGGCTTTTGCTGATTCCTGCTCTCGTGACGGGCAGCCGCTTGCCAAGCTCTCTCGCCACAGCCGTACCGCTTTTGGACAAAAGCGCGGAAGTCTGCCGCCACCTCCGCCGATTATTTGGCTGCTGCTGCGAAAAAACCGCCCCGCCTGATAAGCGCAACATCGTTCTCGCCCGCTGTTCATCTCTTGTTCATCTTCTTCTACTACACTCCTTCTTGTAGACAATCACGAAGCGAATGGGAGATGATTTTTTTGCTGGTATGGGCTGTACTCTTCATCAATCTGGCACTGGTTACGTACACGATCGGCGTCTGGGCGGAACGCCGCTCCAGGGAGCTTGCCTGGGGGCACTTCGCCTTTTTCTGTCTGGGGCTTGTGTTCGACACGGTCGGGACGGCCTTCATGAAGCTTTTGGCTGACGGCGCCCCTTTGAATTTGCACGGCATCACCGGATTGGCTGCGCTCATCCTGATGTTTTTGCACACCGCCTGGGCAGGCTTCGTCCTGTGGAAAAAGCAAGACAGCCAGCGTAAGCAGTTTCACAAATTCAGCCTGTTTGTCTGGATTCTTTGGCTGATTCCGTACTCCATCGGTGTCGCCTTGAGCTTTCTCAACGGCTAGACGCCCCTTTTCAAAAATAAAAGCGACAAGCAGGCTGTCCAGGCGTTGGGCAGCCTGTTTTTGCGGAAGCGGAATGTGCTTTTCTCGCGCAAGAACGGGATTAGACTTCGCTTATTCCGGGTATAAAATACAAACGCCTGCTCGCGTGCAAAGGACAGGGAATCCGGCACGCGAGCAGATCGCTACAGTCTGCCAGCAAGAAGGGGTTTGGATGAAGAAAAGAAGAACCTATACGCTTCGCTTTATTTTGGAAATGCTTGTTGTTTTTTCTGTGCTCGCAACGATCTTGATTGAGGTCATTTCTTCTCTTCATGTCAACCGAACCTCACTCTCCAGCAACTATTTGGAAAACAACTATCATTACGCCAAAAAGCTGGCGAAAAATACAACAGACATATTGACGGCGCTGCAAAACAACATCGACGCGATTGCCAAACAAGCTGGCGACAAGCCGCTCAAAAACACCGACCTGCAAGCGTGGTACATGGCCAATCGGCAGTATTTCCACTCGCTGCTCATAGCAGATGCGACTGGCCACATCCAGGCGGTCAGCCCGGCCGCATCAGGTGTCACGGCAGGCACCTTGCTGACCTCCCATGCCGCCCGACTCGCCCTGTCCACTATCCGCTGCACGGCACCTGGGCGGTCGACATCATCACCTGTGCCGATCAGGCATTGTACCACTCCAAAGCTACAGGGCGGAACAAGACGACCTGCTTTCGCCTGGAGGTCGCGTCCCTGTAGTCCGGGCGCCTCCCGCTTTTGAATGGATGGGGGCTGCGCCTCCACTCTTCGGCCATGTTTTCGCACGCTGCCGCAATCAAACGGCCTTGCCCTGCCCGCAACTGTCCGCCAGAGCAAAAAAAGCTGCCGACAGATCGCGGTTGATCTGCGACAGCTTTTGCTCTTGCTCTAGCCAAACAAATAGTAGCGGGAAAGATCCACGCGGTAGTTTTGGACAATCTCGTCGATTTCCTGTTTGCCCCGCATCAGGATGTCCATGCACTTTGCTTTTTTCTCCTCGCTCATCCGGTAAATCGGGCCGGAGATCGTCAACGAGCCCATCACATGCCCGTCGTAATGGAACAGCGGACAAGCGATGGCCAAAACGTCCGGCGTGTATTCGCCCGAGCTGATCGCCCAGCCGTTTTCGCGAATATGCACAAGCTCCTCGCGCAGTTTGTCCGGATCGGCAATCGTATTTTTCGTGTACTGCCGCAGGCCCTGCAAAATGATTCGCTCGATTTGCTCCTGCGGCAAGTAGGCCATGATCGAGCGATACGAGGCCCCCACGAACAGCGGCGCCCGGCTGCCGACGGACACGGAGTATTTCACGACGTTGTCCGGCTCCAGCGCATCGAGGGTCAGTGCCTCATCTTCGTCCAGGCAAGTCAGGAAAATGGATTCTCCCGACTCTTCCATCATTCGTTGCAAAATAGGCCGAATCAGTCGTGATACATGGAACGACTCTCTCATTGTCAGTCCAAGCTCCCACAAGCGAATGCCTAATGAGTATTTTTTGGTCTTGGGATCTTTTTCCAGAAAGCGATTGGCTTCGAACGTAGACAATACGCGGAATACATTGGCGTGATTCAAACCGACTTCCTTGGCGAGTTCCCTGGCTCCCCACTCCGGTTTTTCTTTCGTGAAAAGCTGTAACAATTTGAGTGATTGATCCAACGTTTTTAACACGACGACTCCCCTTATTCACGATTACTTGTCTCGCAAGCGAAAGCTTTTCATCAGTTTTGCTCGTACAAAAAGTCGATGGCAGCCGCTACGTACACCTTCGCGCAGCGGATGACATCCTCCACCAGCACTTTTTCGTTGAAATTATGGATGCTCGGCAAGTACGCCGGACCGTATTGCAGGACCGGAATGTCGTACGCGCGGAAATGTCGGGCATCGCTGCTCGCCCACTGCTGAACGCCAAAAGCGTGCTCGCCTGTCACGTACGTGATGTTGTCGACAATCGCCCGGCAGACCGGGTCGTCAGGCGAGGTGTAGTTGGCGTGGCTTTGCGTTCCCATCGGCACGATTTCATAGTCGATGTCCAGCTCGTCCAACTGGCTGGTGATGTAGCCCATGACTTCCGCTCGCGTCACGCCGAACGGCAGGCGGCAGTCCACTTCTACCGTGCAAGTGTCCGGCACGACATTCGCTTTTGTCCCGCCCTCAATCGTCCCGATGTTGCAAGAGACGCGCTCCAGCACGTCCTGGTACGGTTCCCGCTCGGTGCCGAGCATGTACTCCTTGGACACCTTCACCAGTTCCTTGACTTCATCCGGAATGACGACGGGATAATCCCAGACGGTACGAATCCGTTCGATTGCGCGAATCGCGTCCATGATCGCGTTTTTTCCGGCAATCGGACCCAGGCTGCCATGTGCCGGTTTGCCTTTGACCGTAAGCTGGAACCAGCAGGAGCCCTTTTGCCCCAAAGTCGGATTGTGCGGCGAGGACGGCTCGGCAATCAGGCAGCCGTCGCCTTCGACCAGCTTGCGCTCCAAAATCCACGGTACGCCCAGCGCGCCGCCTGTCTCCTCATCGGGCACGATCGCCAAAATCAGTTGTCCCGGCAGTTCGATCCCCAGTCGCTGCAAAATCGTCGCGGCAAAAATCAGCCCAGCCAGGCCGCCTTTCATGTCGGAGGCGCCACGGCCCAAAATCCAGCCGTCTTTGACTTCTCCGCTGAACGGGGCAAACTCCCACTTGGAGAGGTCGCCCGCAGGCACCACGTCAGTATGCCCGCAGTAGATCAGCTTTTTGCCGCTCTCCCGATTGCCGATTCGGGAAATGAGGTTGTACATGTTCGGCCCTGCTTCGTGCCAGTCTGTCGCGATGCCAAAACGCTCCAGATATTCGGTAATATAGCGGCTGATCGGGCCAGAGTCGCCCGGCGGGTTTTCGCTCGGGAACTGAATCAGGCGGCAACACAGCTCGATCAGCTCGTCCTTGTTCTCTTCGACAGCGGCGATGACCTGGTCTTTTAACGCTTTGATCGCAGCGCTCATGATCCGCTCACCTTGCCATCCAATGTGAGCAGATGCTTCATCGAGCCGTACAGCGACGTCAGGCGCGCAAACTCAGCTTCGTCGTAAAACGCGCATTTGCCAACGCCGAACAGCTTGGCTACCTCGATCACGAAGCGCACCACCTGCTCGACGTGCACGAGATGAGTCGCTCCTGTCGCGCAGCCTGCCACTGGCACCTGCGTCGTCAGCGCGATGCCGACAACCGGGCTGTCCGTGACCACGCACGGCTGCATGATGCTGTTGATATGATGCAGATTGTTGCCGTACGGCGTAATGTCCTGCACCGTGATCGGCAGCGTCACGGGCATGTTGCCGGACGTCTGCTTCATCACTTCCAACAGATCGTTGCTGATGCGCAAGATGTACCCTTCCTTGACCGTCGGGGTAATGGCATAGCCTGTATGGTTGAGAATCATGTTTCCTTTTGTCGTGTCGATGGACAAAATCGCGTCCATCTCCGCCGCCACTTCGTTCGCATTCATGATTTGCATGTCGACAGGAGAGTTCATGAACGGCACAGGGTCGTGCGGCAACGTCGGCGCATCCGGGCAAATGTGCGTGGTGAGCAGGATATCGCCCGCCAAAACGTCCCCGCGCTGCTGCATCTCCGCCAGCTTGGCCGCTGCCGCCATGCACGCGAGAGCGCCGTCGCCATCGGATACGAAGCCGATTTGCTCGGGACGCGCACCGATCCCGCCCAGGCGGCCAATGACGCCCAGTGTCGGCGCTGTGCCGCCGCTGCTTTTGCCGTTCTTTCCTTTTATCAATACTTTGACGAAGTCGGTTTTTCCTTTTTGTCCATGGACCGTAGACATTTCTACGTCGCGAAAACCTCTTTGCTCAAAATACCGCTTCAGGTCGTCTCCTGTAACGTAAGCGCTATCCATGAGATCGTACATCTCGATTACATGCTTGAAAGACATAAAGCAAGTCCCCTTTTCATTATGATAGATTTCCTAAAAGATGACAAGAAACCATATGCTGCCCTTCGTACAGCGCGAGGGCAGGCGCTTCTGTCTGGCAGCGGTCGGTCGCATACGGGCAGCGCTTGTGAAAATGGCAGCCGGACGGCGGATTCATCGGGCTTGGCACGTCCCCCGTCAGGATGACCCGCTCCTTTTTCACCAAGGGGCTTTCCTTCGGCACGGCGGACAGCAAGGCGCGCGTGTACGGATGCTGCGCGTTGTGGTAAATCTCCTCGTACGTTCCCATCTCGACCACGCGGCCCAAGTACATGACTGCAATCCGGTCGCTGATGTAGCGCACGACGTTCAGGTCGTGGGAGATGAAAATGTAGGTGAGGTTGAAGCTCGCCTGTAGCTCTTTGAGCAGGTTGATGACCTGCGCCTGAATCGAAACGTCGAGAGCGGAGACGGATTCGTCGCAAATGACGACTTCGGGATTGAGCGCCAGCGCTCTCGCGATGTTGATCCGCTGTCGTTGTCCCCCGGAAAACTCATGCGGATAACGAGTCGCATGGTAGTCAGACAGGCCGACGACGGCGAGCAGCTCCTTCACCTTTTTCACCCGCTCCTGGTGGGTCCCGACCTGGTGGATGACGAGCGGCTCCATGATGAGCTGTTCGACCGTTTTGCGCGGATCGAGCGACGCGTACGGGTTTTGGAAAATCATCTGGATCGACTTGCGCGCCTTTTTCATTTCCTTGTCCGACAGCTTGGCCAAATCCTGGCCGTTTAAGATGACCGAGCCTTCAGTCGGGCGAATCAACTGCATCACCAGCCGGGCCAGCGTCGACTTGCCGCACCCGGATTCGCCGACGATGCCGAGCGTCTCTCCCCGTCTGACCTCGAAGCTGACGTCATCGACCGCCTTGACGACCTTGGAAGACTTGGCGAACAGCGACTGGTCCTTCACGGGAAAATACTTTTTCAACTGGTTGATCTGGATAATCGCCTCACTCATGTGCGGCTCCCCCCTTCCGTTCGAGACGTTCGTCTGCTGTCTGGAAATGGCACGCCACCAAATGGTTCGGGCCTGCTTCTACCAGCGGCGGTCTTTCGCTCAAGCATTTGTCTTTGGCATATGGACAGCGGGGAGCAAAATAGCAGCCCGCGATATCTTCGCGCAGATCAGGAGGATTGCCCGGAATAGATGGCAGCTTGCCTGCGGTGTCTGACTTGATTTGCGAATCGAGCAATCCCCACGTATAAGGATGAAGCGGATTTTGGTACAAATCTTCCACCGTCGCGTATTCCACGGTGTTTCCGGCGTACATGACGAGAACTTTTTGGCAGCTCTCCCACACGACGCCCAGGTCATGCGTAATCATGATGATCGAGGTTTGCAAATCGTCTTGCAGCTTTTTCATCAAATCCAAAATTTGCGCTTGTACCGTCACGTCCAAAGCGGTTGTCGGCTCGTCCGCAATCAACAGCTTCGGATTGCAGGCCAGCGCAATCGCGATCATGACGCGCTGGCGCATCCCTCCGGAAAACTCGTGCGGGTACTGCTCCAGACGCTTTTCCGGCTCCGGGATCCCGACCAGCTTCAGCATCTCGATGGCGCGCTCACGGGCGGCTTTTTTGTCGAGCTGCTGGTGCAGGCGAATCACTTCCATAATCTGATTCCCCACGGTAAAAACCGGGTTGAGGGAGGTCATCGGGTCCTGAAAAATCATCGAAATTTCATTTCCGCGAATCTTCCGCATTTCCGCCTGAGAAAGCTTCGTCAACTCTTTCCCCTCAAACAAAATGCTGCCTCGTTCGATTTTTCCAGGGGGAGACGGAATCAGCCCGAGAATGGCGGTCGAGGTGACGCTCTTGCCTGAGCCTGATTCTCCGACAATCCCGATCGTCTCCCCCTGCTTCAAGTCAAAGCTCACACCGTTTACCGCCTTCACGACCCCGGACGAATAAAAATAAACGGCCAAATCTTGCACGCTGAGTAGTACATCTGACTTTGCCAATGCCTCTTCACCCCAATCTATGTTTCGCTTTCGTCGCTTACACTTTCATTTTCGGGTCGAGCGCATCCCGCAAGCCGTCACCGAACAGGTTGAAGCCGAGTACGGAAAGCAAAATCGCCAGCCCGGAGAAGGTAGCCATGTGCGGGGACAGGACGAGGAAGTCTTTTCCGTCCTTCAGGATGCTGCCCCATGAGGCTGTCGGCGGCTGCACGCCCAGACCGAGGAAGCTCAAGGCCGCTTCGGAAATGATCGCGCCGGCTACGTGCATCGTCGCGTACACAATGATCGGTGCCATACAGTTTGGCAGGATGTGGTGAAAAATGATCCGGGAATCGTTTGCCCCGAGCGATCTCGTGACCTCGATATACTCCTCTTCCTTGACCGCCAGCACCTGGCCGCGGACAATCCGGGCAAAGCCGGGGATGTTGGCGATCCCGATGGCGAGAATGACGTTGAACAGTCCGGCGCCGAGCACGGTCATGAGCGAGATCGACAACAGAATGAACGGAAAGGCGAACAGGCCGTCCATGAGGCGCATGATGAGCGCGTCCCATTTGCCGCCGTAATAGCCGGCGAGCAGCCCGAGCAACGTGCCGATCATGCCGCCAAGCCCGATGGCAAAAATCCCGACGATCAGCGAAATTCGCGTCCCGTAGACGATCCGGCTGAACAAATCGCGTCCGTAGTTGTCCGTCCCGAGCAAATGGCCGTCGATGCCAGGCTCGGACAGCGAATTTGCCAAATCCATCTCATTCGGACCATGCGTGGCGATCAGCGGCGCAAACAGGGCGAAAATGACCATGATCGCGATGATGACCAGGCCGATCATCGCCAGCTTGTTTTTCAATAGCCGTCTCCAGACACTGTTTTCCTTGCTTTTTTTCTTCGGTGCGAGCGTCGCGGGAGCTGGCGATAGCGGTTGCGCATGGTTGCTCATATCGGATCAGCCCTCCCCTTTGTTCGATAGTTTCACGCGCGGATTGACCACGGTGTACAAAATGTCGACGAGCAAGTTAATCAACACGAAAATGACGGCGATGAACAGCACGGTTCCTTGGACAACGACAAAGTCGCGGTTTTCGATGGCGTCCACCACAAGCCGTCCCATCCCCGGCCAACTGAAGATCGTCTCCGTCAACACCGCGCCGCCGAGCATGGACGATATTTGCATCCCCATCACCGTGAGCAACGGCGTCATCGCGTTTTTCAGAGCGTGCTTCCAGACGACGAAAAATTCGCGCAGCCCTTTGGCACGAGCCGTCTTGATGTAGTCCTGGCGGATCACTTCCAGCATGCTGGAGCGTGTAATCCGGGCAAAAGTCGCCATCGGAATGGTCGACAAGGCGATGCTCGGCAAGATCAGGTGGGTGACGCTGCCGAAGCCTTCGGACAAAGAGCCCATTCCCGTTGCCGGCAGCCAGCCGAGATACACGCTGAAGTACAGGACGAGCATGACCCCGAGCCAGAAAATCGGCATCGACACGCCGACGAGCGAGAGGATCATGACGGTGTAATCCCAGACGGAATACTGCTTGGTCGCAGAAATGATGCCAGCCGGAATCCCGATCAAAAGCGAGAGAGCGAGCGCACAGGCGGAAAGCAAAAGCGTGTTCGGGAAGCGCTCCATAATGAGCGACATCACAGGCTGGTTGTAGCCGAGCGAAGTGCCGAGATCGCCCTGCAAAAGACTGCCGAGAAACTCGACGTATTGGAGGTACAATGGCTGGTTTAACCCGAGCGATTCCCGCATTTTGGCGATTTCATCCGGAGAAGCCTGCGGCCCGAGCAGTACCGCCGCCGGATCGCCGGGAATCAGCCGCGTGATGATGAAAACGGTCGTGGCTACAACAAACAGCGTCGGGATCAAGTCGACTAACCGTCTGAAAATCAGTTTGAGCAATCCATTCTCCTCCTTTCAACCACTCTTGCTTGATGAATCATGTCCGAAGAGAGGACCAGGCGGCCTCTCTTCGGACGGGAAAAGCTTGCCTGCTGTTTACTTGTTCAGCCAGACGTTCGTTTCGTCGTTCACCAGGAAGATCGAGCCGTCCGCGCGCACCTGGTAGTCTTGCACGTATTTTTTCATGCCCGTTGCCACGTCAAGCAGCCCCAGCTCCACATGCACGCTGTCGTCGTTGATGAGCTTCATGGCCTGGCTGTACAGCTCTTTGCGCTTCGCTTCGTCTGTCGTTTCCGCTGTCGCGCGCTCCAGGAGCTTGTCTACTTCCGGGTTGCTGTAAGCGTAGCCGTTTCCGAGAGAGCCGATTTGCTTGCTGTGGAACATTTGGTAGAGGAAGAAGTCAGGGTCTGGGTACCAGGACCAGCCCATGATGTAGAGCGGCGCTTTTCCTTTGGCGACGATGTCGCTGAACGTTCCCCACTCTACTGTCTTGATTTCCGCGTCAATGTTCAGGTTGTCTTTCAACTGCTGAGCCGCGATAGTCGCCTGCGGCACGCGGGAAGCGATTACATACAGCTCGGTTTTGAAGCCGTCCGGATAGCCTGCCTCTGCCAGAAGCTGTTTTGCTTTTTGCGGGTCAAAGGCAGGTACGGCTGCTTCGAGCGACGCGTCATAGCCCCACGATGCTTTCGGCAGCGGCAGAAACGACTTCTCCGCTCCGCCCCACTTGAACACGCCTTTTACCAGCCCTTCCACGTCAACCGCCATGCGGATGGCTTCCCGAACCTTTTTGTCTTTGGTCGGACCTTCGATCTGGTTCAGGCCCATGTACTCGATGGACAGGCCCGGCTTGGTCTGCAGGTTCAGGTTTGGATCCTTCTCGATGATCGCGCGGTTTTGGCCTTTTACATCCGTCACCATGTCGATGTCGCCGGAACGCAGGGCGTTGGTCATCATGTTTGCATCTGTAATGAATTTGAACTCTACGCCGTCCAGATGCGGTTTTGGTCCCCAGTATTTATCAGAACGCTTCAAATTTACAGAATCATCTTGATTGAACTTGTCGATCATGAACGGCCCGGTGCCAACGAGATGCGTGCCGAACTGATCTTTCCAGCCTTCTACTTCTTCACGCGGCACGATGATGTTGCCGCCATCGGTCAGCATCGCCAGCAAGGCTGCGTTTGGCGCATCGAGGTGAATCGCGACCTCGTTTTCGCTGATGACTTCGACTTTTTCCACGCCGCGCAGACGCTTGAGCGCGGATTGCTTCGCGGAGCGCTCCAGGCTGTACTTCACGTCTTCCGCTGTCATTTTGCGCCCGTCCTGGTATTTGCCAGGCTGGAAGTACACGTTGTCACGCAGCTTGAACGTGTACACCTTCATGTCATCGGACACTTTCCACTCCGTAGCCAGGCTCGGCTCGATTTTGGACAGGTCGCTCGTGTAGCGGACGAGCGTGTCGCCAATGCTGCGGATGATGTTCGATTCATAAGCTCCGGTGTACGCAATCGGGTCCAGCGTTTTTGCTGTAGACGACAAACCGATTTTCAGCACGCCGCCGTCTTTCGGCTGCCCGGCAGCCGCCTGCTGCTCACCGCCCTTTGACTCTTGGGCAGGTGCACTGCCTTGTCCCCCACATGCAGCGAGTGCCAACATTGACACGACCATGACAGAAGAAAACAACGCTTTGGCTTTGCTAATTTTCCTCACTACGATTCCCCCAGTTAATGTTTTTGTATCAAATAACGAAACACATATTCACTATGTGTTACGTTTTGGATTATAGCAAATGACTTTTTTAGTGTAAATAGTCGAAAAACAAAAAAAGTTAAGACTTGATTCACAGCGTTCGCTTTCAGTACAATCTCTTCAAGATTCGCACCTACTAAAAAATCAGGAGTGTCTAACCGATGAACCAACTTGTGGAAATTAGCCGCAATTTGCTGGCAACTTGTTTAGGGGTAAAAGAAACAGAAGAGCTGGTCATTGTCACGGATGAAGACAAGCGCCCTTTGGCGGAAGCCCTCTACGCAGCGGGAAAGCTGCTCGGAGCCGAAACGATGCTGCTCGTCATGCAGGAGCGTGAAAAATCAGGCCAGGAGCCGCCGCAGACGATTGCAGAAGCGATGAAGCAAGCAGACGTCGCCGTGTGCATCACGAAGTATTCGCTGACGCATACGCAGGCGCGCAAAAATGCCGCCGCCAACGGGACGCGCGTCGCGACCATGCCCGGCATTACCGAAGATATGTTCACCGCTGGCGCCATTTCCGCCGACTATCAGGAGGTCAAGCGGCTGACGGAAACCGTCACGGACATCCTGACCAAAGGCAAACAGGTACGGATCGAAAAGGGCGGGTACACGCTCGAATTTTCCATCGAGACGAGAAACGGCGTTCCCAGCACTGGGATGTATTTGGAAGCGGGCCAGTCGGGCAACCTGCCGTCGGGCGAGGCGTACATCGCCCCCGTGGAAGGTTCGGCGAACGGCCAGATTTTGGTCGACGGCTCCATCGGCGGAATCGGCAAAATTGACGCGCCGTTGCTGCTCACCGTCAAGGACGGGAGACTCGTCGACGCAGAGGGGCCGATGGCTGCCCGCCTGCTCTCCACGCTCGGGGATGGCGACGGACGGATGCTTGCAGAATTTGGGATCGGAACCAATCACAAGGCGAGAATTATCGGAGTTGTACTGGAAGATGAAAAAGCGTTCGGGACGATCCACGTTGCGTTTGGCAGCAACGCTACTTTTGGGGGAACGATTCAGGCGGGCGTGCACATTGATTTAATCGTAAACGAACCGGATGTGTACATCGACGGAGTGCCCTTGCAGGAAAAAGGACGCTTTCTGTTTGCGGCACAATAGCGAGCGACAGGCGTGAAAACGAAAAAGCAGAAGCGAATACACTCGCTCCTGCTTTTATTCATGCCCCAGGCCCGCGCCAAAACAGCGGACTGTGGACAGGGGACAGTGGGCACCAAGCCACCCGGGCGCTGCGCTCTTGCTCTTGCTCTTACTGTTGCTCTTGCTTTTGCTTTTGCCTTGCGCTAATTCGCTGCCGAGAGCTTTTCCACCAGCCGCTCGAGCAGTTCTTGCCCGTCGCTGCCCACGATATTTTTGCCGTTGTACAGCGCAAACGGCTTTTCCAGACATTGGCCGCAATAGTTGACACACCGCTCGTCGATCAACTGCACATCGGGAAATTTCCTGACCTCGTTTCTCACCCACTCCAGACTGCCTTGGAGATTGCACGGGCAAAATTTGATTGTATGCACCATCGTCTTCCCCCATCAATAAATGGCATTGCGCTTCTACCCAAATTTTACAGTCAATTCAGAATTAACAGCAAGAACACGCATAAAACCGCAAACGCTTTAAAGCGGCGAGGAAGCCGAAAAGGCCGGGCAGGCTGCCAGAACTTGGGCGTCTGGAACCGCTCGGCCTTTTTTGGTTATAGTCGCGTGCGTACAGCTCAAGCAGCCCTTTACGCCTCTTGCAGCAAAAACTGTTTGCCGTACTCTCCGTGATCGAGAATCATCGGATGCTCAATCTGGATCGTCGAATGCTCGATGCCGTACTTCGTTTTCAGCAGATGATTGATGCCGAGGATCACACAGTACGGCTGAATATCCTCGCGCACAAACACGTGTGCCGTCAGCGAGTAGTGCTCTGTCGATACCGCCCACAGGTGCAGCTCGTGCACGTCATAGACGCCTTCCACGCTGGCGAGGTCTGCCCGGATTTGGTCGAGATCAAACTGCTCCGGCACGGATTCCATCAGGACGGCCAGCGATTCGCGGATGATTTTGAAGCCGCCCATAAAGATGATTCCTCCGATCACCATGCTAATCAGCGGGTCGAAGAGGTAGTAGCCTGTGAAGTAAATGAGAATGGCAGAAGCGATGACGCCCACAGAGCTGAGCAGGTCGCCGATGAAGTGCCACAGGGCGCTTTTCACATTCAGGTTGTCTTCTTCCTTGGTGCTTCTGGACAGCACGATCGTCAGCACGATGTTCACGATCAGCCCGATGGACGCGATCGTCAGCATCAGTTGCAAGTCGACGTCTTGCGGGTGAATCATCCGGTTAATCCCTTCAATCGCGATGCCGATTGCAATTACGGCAAGCGCCAGGCCGTTCAAAAACGAAGCGATGATTTCAAAGCGCAAAAAGCCAAACGTGTACTTTTTGGTCGGCTTGCGCGTCGCCATGTAAATCGCGGTCATGCTCAAACCGAGCGCGATGACGTCCGAGATCATGTGCGCCGAGTCGGACAGAAGCGCCAGCGAGTTGGACAACAGGCCGCCGACGATTTCCACGATAGTAAAAAACAAAGTCAGGATCAGTGTAATCCACAACGTTTTCTTCGATTTTTGCTGTTCCTTCACGTGATCGAGATGATGATAATCAGCGTACTTCACGTGTTTCATAAGAGCCACCCCCACTATCAAAATAGAAAAATTACAATCTAATAATTAATTTAATTATAGGGTGTTTTTGCCACTTATTCAAATGAACATTTTATGGATCATACTACTGATTTTCATTCCCAGCCCAGTCGTTTCTCACGGAGAGACGCGGGGAAAACGCGGTTTCGTTCAGCATTTTGGCCCGGCTCCTGTTGCCAACGCAAAGCAAACAGCCTTCTCCCCCTCTGGAAAAGGCTGTTTGCTTTGCGCGATTTACTGGCAGCCTGTTTTGACACACCTCAAGCTACGAGACATACCCCTCGACAATGCGCCGAATATTCCCTTTGTGCTGCTCCAGCAACCGAAGCGACTCGGCCTGCGACAGCGCCGTTTTTTTCATCACAATCGCAAGCCTGGCGTCGCCTTGCGCCCTGTTCAACAGCTCATCGGCTTCCTCCAGCGAGACGTCGGCCGCTTCCGCGACGATCTGCTTGGCCCGCTCCTTCAGCTTTTCGTTCGTCACCTGCACGTTGACCATCAAATTTTTGTACACCTTGCCCAAGCGAACCATGCATGCGGTCGTAATCATGTTGAGCACCATCTTCTGCGCCGTCGCCGCTTTCAGCCGGGTCGAGCCTGTGACGACTTCCGGGCCGACCACGACGTTGATGGAGACGTCCACGCCTTCATTGATCTCAGCCGTCGGATTGCACGACAGCGACACAATTTTCGCCTTGAGCCGACTCGCCTCTGCCAGTGCGCCTTTTACATAAGGCGTGCGCCCGCTCGCCGCAATTCCCACTACAGCGTCACCGGCCCTGACTCCGTGCGCCCAGACATCCTCCTGGCCCAAATGCGCGAGGTCTTCCGCTCCTTCAATCGCTTTGACGAGCGCTTCCACTCCCCCGGCGATCACGCCTTGCACGAGGGAAGGGTCTGTGCCAAAGGTCGGCGGGCACTCCGCCGCATCCAGCAGTCCTAAGCGGCCGCTGGTGCCTGCGCCAAAATAAAACAGCCTGCCGCCGTTTTGCAAGCATTCGGCAATCATGTCCACCGCCCGGGCAATCGCAGGCAGCTCCTTTTCCACGCAATAGGCGACTTTTTTGTCCTCCTCGTTCATGAGCCTGATGATGTCGAGTGTCGAGAGCAAGTCCAGGTCTTCCGATTGCTTGTTTTTCGTCTCGGTCGTCAAACCGCTCAGTTGATTTCTCATCCGCTACCTCCCCGTCAGTCTCCAGTTCGTCCGTTTTCTTCATCAAAAGTGCCCCTGTTGCTTCCACATACTGACAGGCAAGCGACCGACTGCCTTTTGCTTGCCGAACAAAACGTCCGCAACGACTCCCAGCGCCCGTTCACTCTGGTCGTACACCGCAAGAAAAGCGTCCACCTCCGGAAAAGCGGTCAGGTCGTACGGGTTTCTGAGCGCCACTGCCACCACCTTTTTGCCTCGCGTGGACAGTTGCTGCACCAGTTGCGCCTGACCGCTGTAAAGATGGGCGTTGTACGTAAAAACGATCACCGTATCGCAGGGCGCCACGGCAGCGACAGCCTGCTCGATCTCCGCCTGCGCAGGTTGGAGTGCGGACAGAAAGTGGGCATGCACCTGTCTGTGCGCTTGCAGCGGCGCTACCAAAAGCTCCGCGCCCGCCTGCTGATCCTCTGCCTGCGTCAACCGGCCCACTCCCGGCAAAATCACGCCAAGCGCCCCCGCCTGCTCCGGCAAAGGGACAAGCCCCTGGTCGTTTTTCACCAAGGTCACAGCCTGCGCGAGCGCTTCTTTGGCCAGCCGCTCGTGAGCCGTCCGGTCAAAAACGGGACCTGTCGCCGCCAGACACTGCTCCCAGGAAAGATAGCGCTGCTTCAGTCCCGTGATGCGCTCGACAGCCTCCTGCACCCGGGAGTCGGGAATTTCACCGCTGCGGATCGCTTCGGCCAGACGATCATACGTCTTTTGCTGCACCTCGGGCGTATGCGAGACGAGCACCATGTCCACGCCCGCCTGTATCGCCTGCACCGCTGCTTCCGGCACGCCTGTGGAGTTGGCGATCGCGGCCATTTCCAGACAATCGGTAATCGCAACGCCCTGAAAGCCGAGCTGCCCGCGCAAAACGTCCGTCACCAGCCGCCGCGAGATCGAGGCAGGCGCACCGCTTTCGTCGACGGTCGGCAGGCTGACATGTCCGATCATCACCATCGGGGCTTTTGCCGCGATACAGCGGCGAAACGGAACCAGCTCCACCTGCGAGAGCCGCTGCCAGTCGTGCCGCAGCACCGGAATCGCTTCGTGCGAGTCTGTGCTCGTGTCGCCGTGGCCGGGAAAATGCTTGATCGCAGCAACGACGCCGCTTGCAAGCAGCCCTTGCATCGCGCTCTCGCCAAAACGCCCGACCGCTTCCGGCTCCGCGCCGAACGAGCGCACTCCGATCACCGGATTGGCCGGATTGTTGTTCACGTCGACGACAGGGGCAAAATTAACGGTAATGCCCGCGGCCCGCAGTTCCTCTCCAGTCGCCGCATAAACCCGTCCGGCCCACTCCGGGCTTCCCGTCGCACCGAGCGCCATCGCTCCGGGAAACCGGGTAGCACCGCGCATTAGCCTCGCCACGACGCCGTTTTCCTGATCGGTTCCGACCAACAGCGGATGCGGCTGTCCGGCTTCCTTCGCCCATCGTTGCAACGTGCGCACGCGCCGAAACGTCTCTGCGACTGAACCGATGTTGCGGCTGAACAAAATCACGTTGCCAATCTGCCGCTCGCGAATCCACGTCTCCATCTCACCGGGTACTTCCAACGTCGGGTAACCGATCATGAGCAGTTGCCCGACTTTTTGCTCCACACTCATCTGCTTTGCACGCATGGAGAACCTCCTTTTTTTCGCACGCTCGCAGCCGCGAATGACGCGAATGATTAGACAAGCTCCTTGCTGTACTTGGCGTACTGCTTCCAGCTTGAGTAGCCGAGCTTGGCGTAAAAGTCGACGAGCGCCGTCCAGTCAATCGCGATCTGCTGAATCCCGCGCTGCCGCAGCATGGCAATCCCCGCCTGCACGAGCGCCAATCCCAGGCCGCTTCCCCTGTGCGCCGGGTCGATGCCAAGCGGTCCGATCCCGCCCAGCTCCCGCGCAAAAAGCGGTGCCCAGTAGACGTTTTGCGCAATAAACGGCGACTTCGCGTCATTGATCCGGCAAAAGCCGACGATTTCCCCCTGCCGCTCCAACACGACGAACTCGCGCCCAGTCCCGCCGCGCTGAAAATAGTGAATCGCCTCGTACTCCCAGCGCCCGGGAAAGCAGCGATGCAAAAAGGACAAGAACGCGTCTTTGTCGTCCGCCGCAAGCAAGCGGAAGCGCCCGTCCGCGACTTGCGGCAATGGAACGGATTTCTGATCGTCCTGATCGGAATAGCGGCAAAGCAAATCGTTTTCCAACGGCTCCAACAAGCGGTACCCACGCGCGGCAAACCAGGCTGAAACCTCTGGCGACTCAACGGGAATCCCCGGGAAATAATGATACGGGTCGCGGCCGAGCCATATTTTTTGCACGCCGCGCTGCCGCAAAGCCCGCTCTGCTCGCGCCAGCAGCTCGCTTCCGATTCCTTGGCCGCGATCGTTGCGGTCCACGAGCAACGCCTGAATCCAGCCGACGCCTTTTCCCAGTTGCACATCGAGCTGTTCCTGCCAGCATTTTACCACGACAAATCCTACGGGACGCCGCGCAACCGCATCCATGGCAATCCAGGAGCCTGCCTGCAGCACATTGCGATCTTCCAGGCTGTTCTGGCGGAGCAGCTCGGGACGCATCGGGAAGCGCTCTCCCAGCTCCCGGTTCCACAGCTCGCACAGCGCATCCAGGTACAGCGCGTCCAATGGTACGTAAAACATGCGTTCATCCGCCTCCTAATGCCCTACTTCAACCCGGAAGTTTTGGAGCCTTCGACAAAGTATTTTTCCGCAAACAAAAACACGAGCAAAATCGGAATTAGGCTGATTAACGCCCCCGCCACCAGCAGTTGGTCGTCGGTCTTGTACTGTCCGCGCAGCGACAAAATCCCGATCGGCAGCGTAAAATGCTCCTCGGAGATGAGATAGATGACAGGCGCGAGAATTTCGTTCCATTTGCCCATGAACGTAAAAACCGCGAGTGTCGCGAGCGCCGGCTTGCACATCGGCAAAAACACGCGCCAGTATATTTGGAACGGATTGCAGCCGTCCAGCTTGGCCGCTTCCTCATAATCCTTAGGGATGCTCAGGAAAGCCTGCCTCATCAGGAAAATGGCAAACGGCTGGCCCAGCCACTCCAAAATCCACAGCGGCGTCAGCGAGTCGAGCATCCCTAAGTTTTTGAAAATGATAAACTGCGGGATGATCGTCACGATTCCGGGAATCATCATCGTCCCGAGCACGATCATGAACAGCGTATCGCGAAACGGAAAGCGCAGCCGGGCAAAGGCAAAGGCGATCATCGAGCTGGAGAGTAGCGTGCCGACTACGGACAGTACCACGACGATCACGCTGTTGACCGTGTAGCTGCTGAAGTTCGCCTGCTCCCACACTTGCGGGTAGTTGCTCCACTTCACAGGATCGGGCACCCATTCCGGCGGAAATTGCATGTACTGCTTGTACGTTTTCAACGAGTTGAACACCGTCGTCAAAAACGGCACGACCATAATCAAGGTGCTGACGAGAACAAACAAGTATCCCAAAACTTTATGGAGAGGAAAACGCTTTTGCATGGCTACCTCCTTTTCCTCCGCGCACGCCATCGTAAATTAATCATAGTGAACCCATTTCTTTTGCAGCTTGAATTGCAGCAAAGTAATCGCCAGCAAAATGAGGAACAGCACCCAGGCGATCGCAGAGGCGTAGCCCATCTTGTAAAAGCTGAAGCCTTGCCGGAACATGAGCAGCATCAGGACGAGACTCGCGTTGTTCGCGCCGCCCGTAGACCCGGCCTCGGTGGAGCCGCCCGTCATGACGAAAATTTGCTCGAAATTTTGAAACGAGTAGATCGTGTTCAAAATGATGACGAGAAACGTCGTGCCGGAAATCATCGGAACGGTGACCTGCCAAAATTTTTGCCAGGCGTTCGCGCCGTCAATCGACGCTGCCTCGTACATGTCATGGGAAATCCCTTGCAGCCCGGCCAAAAAAATAATCATCATGTAGCCAACCGACTTCCAGATCGCGATGAGCACGAGCACCGGGATGACCCACACTTCGTCAATCAGCCAGTTTTGCGGCGCGATGCCGAATTTGGCGAGGATGGCATTGGCAAAGCCGATCCGCTGGTTGAACACCGCATCCGCCACATACGCGATCACCGTCCACGACGAGATCACGGGCAAAAAGTGCGCCATCCGAAACAGCTTCAGCCCTTTCAGCTTCTGGTTCAGCGCGACTGCCAGCAAAAGCGCCAGAAACGTCTTGGCCGGAACGTACAACAGCGTGAAGTAGACCGTGTTCCACAGCGCCTGGTAAAACAGCGGGTCGGCGAACAGCTTTTCGTAGTTATCCAGCCCGGTCCACTTCGGCGGATTCAAAATATCGTAGTCGGAAAAGCTGAAGTAGAGCGAGGCAAGCGAAGTCCCCAGGACAAACACGAGAAAGTGGACCAGGTAGGGGGAGACGAGCAGCAGCCCCCATCTCCCCTCGCTGTCCAGCCAGTTTCGTTTCTGCTTCGTTTTCACATCAGGCTGTGCCTGTAGCTTGTTTGGTAGCTCCAACATCGTTGGCTACACTTCCTCCCTGATGGTTTGCTACTGCTTCTTGAAAAACTCATCCAGAACTTTTTGCACGCCCTCGTCTGTCTTGGTGATGTAGTCGTCCACGCTCATCTTGTCCATAAACAGCTCAGCCAGATTGTCCGTGACGACCTTCAACCATTCCGCGAAAACGGCGTTAGTGTCGATCGTGCCCGCGAACTCCAGGCTGTCGAGGAAAACTTGCTTGTTGTCCGGCTTGATGCTCGGGTTCAGAAACATCTCGGAGTTCGCCACCGATTTTTTCACCGGAATCGCTTCCCCTACCTCTGCCCATTCTTTTTGCGCCTCGTCCGACGTCGTCCAGTACGTAATCCATTCCTGGGCCGCTTTTACTTTTTGCTCCTCGGCTTTTTTGTTGATGACCCACGAGTTGGCGATGACTGGCGCGAACCGTTTGCCATCCGGACCTTTGGGCAGCGGCGCCACATCGTAGTTCAAGCCGGCTCCGTTCATCGAGGTCGTAGCCGCGTAAATGTCGATCTGCATTGCGGTCGCTCCGCTCAAAAACACTTTGAAGTTGCTCTGGAACGCCTTCAATTCGGCCGGGTTCGGGAACAGCTTGCGCTTCATGCCGTCCGCCATCCACTCCACCGCTTTTTTGTTTTCCGGAGAATTGACGATCGACTGTGTCATCGTCGGATCGAGCACGCCGCCGCCGTACGCTTTCATGATGTTAAACGCCCCGCGGGAGCTGCCGAAAAACGTAAAGCCGTACTGCTTCACCGCATTTTTGTCAAAGGCGGGGTCGTCTGCATTTTTCCCGTTAGCATCGAGCGTCAGCTTGGCGGCTGCCGCCTTCAGGTCATCCCACGTCCAGTCTGCCGTCGGATACGCGACTCCGGCCTGGTCAAACAAATCCTTGTTGTAGAAAAGCGCCCCTACCTGAATGCCCTGCGGCACGCCCCAGTATTTCCCCGAGGCGTCCTTGTTGAACTCCACGCCGAGCACCTCGTCCTTGTTGACTTCCTTCGTGACGTAATCGGTTATATCGCGAATCGCCCCGCGCTGCGCAAAGCCGAATACTTTCGTCCCGTCGCTTTGCCAGATGTCTGGCGCGTTTCCTGCGGCAATCTGCGTCGTCAGCTTCTGGTAAAAGTCCTCGTAAGGAGCCGTCACGGTCTTGATTTTGATATGCGGGTGCGACTGTTCGAATTTTGCGATAATTTCCTCCATCTTTTTCTTCGTAGGCGGATCAGAGGTGTAACCCATGTACAATTCCACCTGGTCCCCCTGCTGCGTCGAAGATTGGCTGCTACATCCGCCGACGAGCAACGCCGCTGCCAGACTGGCGATTCCTGCTGCTGCTAGAAACCTGCTTTTTTTCATGGAAAACCTCCCATTTTCGAAAAGATGCATACTTGTACAAAAAATGATTGCTCTGCCCTGCTCTTACGCGCTGCAGCGGATCGAGCCAGGCTTCGTATTGGCGTCTCGATCCGTCCGCCAGTTGCTACAGTTGCTGGTTAGCGACTCGCCCGTGGACAGCCAATCGCCCCGCACTAACGACAACTCCCCCCTCGTCCTGTATGAAGCGCGCTTCATTTGCGGGAATTTACTGTCAATTCGTTACATACCTGTATTATAGACTCTTGAAATAAAATATCAAGATATTAACGTAATCGTAAAATAAAATTTCAAAACAAATATTTCGACATTCTTCTCCCTGTTTCTTTTCCTGTGACGAAGCGGCTCGAACGCGCAGCTCGGCCCGGCCTGCCCTGTTTTCGCCAGCAAAAAGAGCAGGAAACGAACCGCTTGATCGCCCTCGTTTCCTGCCCTGAAGCCTTATCTTACAATCCTGTAATTTTGTGTAAGGTAATTCGATTTCTTCTTTTCTCGCCTTTGTTTACGATTTTCCTATTGTCATAAAAAAGGAGGATCACTGTTTGTGGACGCCATGGAGATGAATATTCATGCTTTCCGATTGATTAATGACCTGGGTAAGCAGTACCCGGCACTCAATCCCGCGTTTTACGCCATTGCCGAGTACACCGTGTACGCCCTGGCCGTCTGCGTGCTTCTGTACTGGCTGACGCGCAGCTACCACAATCGCGTGATGGTGGTTTGCGCCGCGGTCACGTTTGCGCTTGCGGAACTGCTCGGAAAAATCGCAGGCAGCCTGCACACCAACAACCAGCCGTTTGCCGAGTTGGCGAATGTGAATCAGTTAGTGCAAAAAGCGGTGGACAATTCCTTCCCCAGCGACCATACGATTTTGTTTTTTTCCTTTTGCATGAGCTTCTGGCTGTTCAAAAGAAAAGCAGGCATTCTTTGGATGCTGCTGGCAGTATGCGTAGGGCTTTCCCGCATCTGGGTAGGCGTGCACTATCCGGCGGACGTCATCGTCGGCGCCTTAATCAGCATCGGCTCGGCCTTGACCGTTTTTATGGTGGTACCGCGGCTATCCTTCGTACACAGCGCGCTGGCTCTGTACGAAAAAGCCGAACGGGCTGTTTTGCCTGCCCGGCTTAGCTCCAAAGACTTTTGAGAAAAGCGAGCCCAAAACACTCTGTTTTTGCAAAGTGCTTTGGGCTCGCTTTGTCGTTTGCTAGCGGATTTTGCCGAGCGTAATCAGGCCATAAACCAGTTGGATCACGATGCCGCCCACCACCACAGGCACAAACCACATGCCAAACCAGCTTCCCCAGCCCATCGCAATCGAAATCGCTTCCAGCAAAATGACAGAAAACACAATGACGCATATATTTTTGAGCTGGTTCACGATTTTTCGGCTTTGCAAGTAAAACTGCTCCGCGTTTGCTTCGTTGAACCGCTTCGGATAGTTATAAACTTCCGGATGCTTTTCCAGCGCCTGCATCAATCCAAACAGCAATGCCCCAATCCCTGGCAAAATGAGCAGCTCCCACTTCGAGCCCCAGCGATCCACTTCTCCTGCTCCGTTAAAATGAGCAGGCACCTTGTCAGGAAGATCGCCCCACAGCAACAGGAGAGAAACGATTCCCCCGATGTAAAAGACCGCTCCCAAAATGTCCCAGATCCATTCGCTTTTGGTCTTTGCGATGTTCAGCTTCGGACGCCCCCACCAATCGGCCATGCCTGTCCCTCCTTCAGATCGTCCATCCAGATTGACTTTTCTAAAATTTGGAGATAAGATTCATCCCATTCAGCCTATTGCGAACTATTCGACCCAACAAACCGTGAAAAAGAGGGGATTTCATGTCACACCCACCTAATCATAATTGGCAGGCCAGCCAAAATCAACAAGCCCACTTCCGATGTTACATCGATTCACCCCAAAAGCAGCAAAAGCTTTACAAACGAACGCTGGCCATCGTCGTCATCTCGCAAATTTTCGGAGGGGCGGGACTTGCGGCAGGCGTCACCGTCGGCGCTCTGCTCGCCCAGGAGATGCTCGGAACAGACAGTCTCGCAGGCATTCCCGCCGCGTTGCTCACACTTGGCTCCGCCTTGGCAGCGCTGTTTGTCGGCCGACTCTCGCAACGGTTCGGCCGCCGCTTCGGGCTGGCAGCAGGGTTCCTCGCAGGAGGCATCGGCGCAGTCGGAGTCATTCTCGCTGCGGTGACACAGCATATCTGGTTGCTGTTTGCCTCGCTGCTCGTATATGGCGCCGGAACGGCCACCAATCTGCAAGCCCGCTACGCCGGAACCGATTTGGCCCAGCCCCGGCAGCGCGCGACCGCCGTCAGCATCGCGCTCGTCTCCACGACCTTCGGCGCTGTAGCCGGACCGAATCTGGTGGAAACGATGGGCCACTTCGCCAGCTCGATTGGCGTGCCGCCACTGGCCGGGCCGTTTATTTTGGGCGCTGCGGCTTTCCTCTGTGCCGGGCTGGTCTTTTTATTCCTGCTCCGCCCGGACCCGCTGCAGGTCGCCAAAGCCATCGCCGAAGCGCAAGCAGAGGAACAGAAAGCCTCTGCGGACATCCCGAGAAGCCTGCCTGCCGCCGACAGTCGCGGCATCATCGTCGGCGCGACCATCATGATTTTGACCCAGATCGTCATGGTCGCGATCATGACCATGACGCCCATCCATATGAAGCACCACGGGCACGGCTTGAGCGAGGTCGGCCTCGTGATCGGCATTCACATCGGAGCCATGTACCTTCCCTCGCTGCTGACCGGCGTTCTCGTGGACAAAATCGGCCGCACAGCCATGGCCTTTGCCTCCGGTGTCACCTTGCTTGCGGCTGGCCTGTTGGCTGCACTTGCCCCGGCCGATTCCATGCTGCTGCTCATCGTTGCCCTTGCCTTGCTGGGGCTGGGCTGGAATTTTGGCCTCATCAGCGGTACCGCCCTGATCGTGGACGCAACCCACCCCGCTACCCGGGCCAAAACCCAAGGAACCGTCGACGTCCTGATCGCCCTGGCTGGCGCATCGGGCGGAGCGCTTTCCGGCATGGTCGTCTCCGGCGCCAGCTACGCGACGCTCTCGCTTGGCGGCGGCTTCCTCTCCCTGCTGCTCGTCCCAGTGCTGATCTGGTCGAGACGGAAGCAGAGGCAGATGGAGGTTCAAGCGGAGCAGTCGTTGCATCAGTGAGTCCGTTCACAGTCAACACTCGACTGACCGCCGCTTTTTTCGCCTCGCTGCGCAGGACCGGAACGTCGAGTCGAGGAATTGGCGCAAAAAACGGTCGCGCACGGCGGCAAGTTGCTCACGCCGATTCGCAAGTATTGCGGATTACCTGGGAGAAAAACCTTTTGAAACAGTTTTACTGTGCTGTGAAGATCCGTTCGGGGGGGCAGCGCGAAATTTACAGGGGCCTCTACAAGCTAACCTATTCTTCCGTGGCTTACTGAGTTTTTCTCAGAGAAAAAGAGGCAGAGCTTGTTCTGCCTCTTTTCTTTTTCCTGGGCCACGGAAAGTTAGCCGAGCTTGCTGCCGGAGACGTCTTCTATGACAATTCCGTTCAGCTTGAGGTTGACCGGATTGGCAATCGTGTCGCCCACCGGGCATGTCCGCTCCAAAAACTGAATGAAGGCTTCCACCTGCTCTTTGGCGGCATCGGTCTTGATGTGAAAGGTGTAGCGAATCTCAGAATACCCACGGCGCACGTCGGATTTGTTCATGAAGCCATCCGTATCCAGATCGCCTTCGACCTCCACCCAAAAATCGTCGAGATGAACCCCAAACTTTTTCGCATACACGCGAGCCACAATCGACTGGCACGCGCCCAACGCGGACAGCACCAGCTCGACAGGATTCATCGCGGTATCCGTTCCGCCAAGGCTTTTCGGCTCATCGACAGTGACCTCAAAATTTCTGGAACGCGCCTTGACGACCATTCCTTCCTGCAAATGGGCGGTGGCTTTGAATGTTTCTACTGGCATGCTCAGCACTCCCTTTCAGATCGTTTGTGTGTTATTTTGAATTTTAGCACACTTTTCCGATTTGTATTATATGAATTATTGCGAAAGGGCTGAAAAAAACAGAAAAACGACTATCTTTGACCGGTCTGCCTATATGTAGTGCGACCGAACAAAGATAATCGTTTTTTCTCTTTAACTACAAGGAGCTATAGCGAGATATATTCAATCCCAGAAGAACGTCTTTCCTTGCTTCTCCCCTGCAAAGGATTAGTAACCCGGTTTTATTTTTTTAAGGGCTGTCTGGCGATACTGAACAGGTGTCAAGTATGCCAGCGTTCCGTGAATCCGATGCTTGTTAAACCAGTTGACGTAATCGTATAGCTCCAATTCCAGATGACGAAGGCTTTGGAAGCTCATCTGGTTGATGAACTCCGTTTTCATGATTTTGTAGGTGGCTTCAGCCACGGCGTTGTCATAAGGACAGCCTTTCATGCTGAGAGATCGACCGATTTCAAAGGTCTCCAGAAGCTCATCCATCTTTTCATTTTTAAACTCACTGCCACGATCCGTATGAAACCACTGTCAGATCACTAACGACGAAGCGTTTGGATTCCGTTTGCTCAAACTCACGATCCAGAACATTCTTCGTCGTCGCTTCATTGCAAGCCGTTTTATTGGGCTTATACTGAGCTATGGTGTAGGTGGAGACCAGCTGTAATGCCCCCCTTTGTCAAGACACTTTGAGAACGAAAATAAGTTATGTCCTCCCATCTTTTTGAATGGTGGTACA
>NZ_JBYSWV010000034.1:0-49139 GCF_058781555.1 Brevibacillus sp. FW306-2-1A-C05A | reverse complement strand
CATTCCAAGACCCAGCATACAGGAGGCGCTTTTTTCTTTCAAAGCTCAAATTTCTTCATTACAGGAATGGCTCCTCGAATTTCAGCTGACGTATAATTGGCGAATTGTTAACGAATCAGCAATGGTTTAACTTCATCAATAATCTTTTCTAACGCTTTTGAACATTGCTCGTACATCTGCTTTGTATTTTGTTCTTTGGTAGATAAGCCAAACATTTCGAGATCCGCTTCACACTTTTTCAATGTTGCAAGCAACGCGGCTTTTTTCTGGGGTTTCGGTACTTTGATCTGATCATCAAATAAATCAACGTATAGCTGGCCATAGGAATCCACCTGTCCAAGATATACGTTATCAATCGAAACACCTAATTTCTCCAGTTCCGTATCCAACCATTGCCTGTTTAGACCTATCGTGGCAAGCGGCTCGTCCATTATTTTTCCATCCATAATGACCGTTTGAGGCTCTTGTTCCGGCCCGACATTTACTCCAAGGTGTTTAGGCGTTAACGGTTGGTTTTCCTTGGTTAAAAGAACGCTAATGTCACCGCTCGGCTCCATGACTGCGAATTCAACATCGGCAGCTTTGAACACATTTTTTTTTCGAAGCTGTTCCATAAGTTCATCCGAGGTAATCCTTTCTTTTTTTAGGTTATCCTCCATGATCTTGCCGTCCTTAATGAGCACTGTTGCTTTGCCGTCGAATAGGTCTCTTGCCGTTTTGCTTTTCAGCTGTAAAAATTCAATCCCTAAAGAAACAACGGTCCAAACCGTCATCGCAACCAAGCCCAGATACCAAGTGGACTCCAGATCCAACGAAACGTAAGCTGCAAGGCTGCCGATCGTGATTCCGGTGATATACTCAAACAATGAAAGCTGTGATACCTGTCGTTTACCCAATATCTTCGTTAGGACAAAAAGAACCCCCATAGCCAATAACGTTCGCAAAGCGATTTCTACCCAATCCGGCATAATATCACCATTCCTTTCCGATCACATTAATCGACAAAGGTTAATATGTCCCTATTCCATTATTTTCATGCATTTCCATCTGAAAATTTTTCTAACGTATGCTTTTGTTGCGAGACGGAAATATTAATTTCGGTATGGGGAGAATGTAAGCATCTATTCCTATTACCTGTGAAACATTATCCTATCCTAAGGTAAAGGAGGTGACGTTCCGTGACAGTTGCTTCTCAAGTGAAAACGTGCGTAGCATCTTTAAAAAGTGCTCAGGCGAGTCTTGAACAATTTGCTTTGGAAACACAAAATCAAGAAGCAAAATCGCTCTTTACGAATGCGGCCCAACAAACCCAACAAATCGTGCAGCAAGTAGAAAGCCGCGTACAACAGTTGGAAAATGAAGAGCCTCAATATAAGGGGTTTTAAGAAAAACAGACAAACCATGAATATTGAGGACATGGCTTGTCTGTTTTCATCGGTGAACAGATTAGAAAAGAGATCAAACCCTACAAGTTGAGTAGGGTTTGATCTCTTTTCGCCACTATTCTTTTGTTTAGACAGCTAACCTTCTAGTCCCTGGGCAGCCGTTGAACCGCTAAAAAAACGAGAAGTATCACACCCATATATCCAAACAGCGGATAAAGATAAGTAAGTAAGGAGGTGAAACCGGCTTGACTAATCAAAAAACTAGCAAGTAATATGCCGAGAACTAACCAACTTTTAGGAAGATGATATAGACTTTGGATTTGACGAGAAATTCCGAAGACATTGCCTATCAATGTGGTGAATATTTCTCCATAGATTACGAGCAAAAACAATACATGAAAAAACTGCCCGAAATCTCGAATAATCTCGGCCATCGGAATATCGTATTGAAGAATCTCGGGCATCTTTGAGCTCATTGCAAAATGGCTGACAAGAAGCATAAAACCAAGACCAATGCCTCCCCAAAACCCTCCCCATTTTAATGCGCTTTCGTCATCCACCTCACTCCCTAGAGGAACCATAACGGCTAAAATAAAAGCAAAATTCAATCCTGCATACACAAACGGACTCACGAACCACTTCAAATTGTACAGTTGTTGGTTCTGCCAACCGACTATATCAAAAATATTGTCTATTCTGACAACCTTTACGACAAGGAGAATAGTGAAAAAAAGCATCATGGGAACGACTAACGAGTTTACGAACATAATTCCGCTGATTTCCTTCGTCATCACCAGATAACACAAAATGATGCTGATGATAATACCCAGTTGATAGGGTAGACGGAGTTGTTCTTCGAAAATGGTACCGGTACCTGAAAGCATCACGGCCGTTACCCCAAATAGAATAATAAAAGTCAAGGCATTTGCGACTTTGCCGAAACTCTTGCCAAACAGATAAACATTAAACTCCTGATATGAAAATGCTTTGATCTGGTGAGCTAGAATCATCATTTTAGTGCCGATCCATACAAAAAGAAAGGTGCTGCATAAAATGCCTAATACCCCATAGGCTCCGTATACCGTGAAAAACTGCATAATCGACTGTCCTGAGGCAAATCCGGCTCCCACCACGGTTCCCGTATATGTCGCGGCGATTTGTATTATCATATTTGTTTTTTTCTTCATATTTCACCCATGTCCTGGTAGAGAATAGAATCATTAAATTCTATGCTTAAAAAAATTGCTTATTCCAAAAGGAACTCGTTGTCAGCCGTTATGACGAGAAACGATAGTGGTCCGGTAGATCATCAATTAACAAACTTGAGTCTTTAACAATGACATGGTAAATATGCAGCTCATGAATCTGGGCATGATTTTTGGAATCGGTAAACTTATGGTTTTGGCCTTTATTTATCTACCGAGGATGAATCTGTGCAATCAACGCCCCGCTTGGCGATGCTCGAAGCCAGCAGATATAGCCCGACATAGATCGGAAATGAATAGATATTGCTTCCAGTGAATGGAATGATATAAATCAGCCATTTGTGAGATCGGCTCGGCCACAAAAGCGGAAAAACCCCCAAATAGGAGAGCCTTTATCAGCGGGTTCCGGCTTGTACTGGTTTAAGAACATCACTGTGGCGGGAAGAAGTGAAAAATTCCTTGGAAAATTGGCCGACATGAACGGTAGGACTTCCCTGTGATAATGCCAGAGTCCCATGGCAATCCCAAGCTGGTTCGGCCATGATGACACGATAATCATCGTAAACCCGGATAGTAGAAACTGTCCCGTAGCCCTCTTATCCCGAAATCCGATTCAAAATAGCCAGGAGTTCGAATCGATCGAAGAGCTTGCTGAGATGTCTGTCCAACGTCTTGTCGACTTCTTGGTGCAGCACGGCAGGAACCGTTTCGAAAATCCTGAAGCGGTCGCCAAGCCTTGCAGAAAGCCGCTCGCTCTTCGTATCGATTGCCCCAAGCGATGGCGGACTCTTTCAATCTCGCTATGGCTTCGAGTATCCCGTTCCTGCAGGCCAACATAATGAGGACGCATCCTTTTCGATTCCTGTGAATACGGTCATTATATTCAGCAACTTCTGAACAGGCAATCCCGCCAGAAGTTGGACGTTACCTTTCAGCGGAAACACAATACTGTCCACAAAGCAATGGCTAAATGGAAACTCATCCCTCTCCTCGACATTTGTTGGCGTTTTTCAATTATAGCGGTTGATTCTTAATGCAGACAGGTTTTGAACAAAATTGTTTCAGTCCATCCCAGTTGCCCCAGATGCAATTTTTGCATCGATTCGGTTGTCTTGGGGCAGAGGTAGTCCGGTTTTCAACGCTTGTACTGGATGTTGGTGACATGCAGGTATCCACCTTTCCAAATTTATGCAAACAGCATTTAAGTTGTCCAGAAACGAATTATCCTATTCCGCCAAGCAGCAATCCGCATCGTGAAAGTTCCACTTTGATCCAATCTACTCCAGCCCCCGCATACAAATATCAAAGACCGGATCTGTCCATATTGGACAACAGCCGGGCTTTGGTCCTATTTCGCAGGATAAGTTGTCTTCGAAAATTATACTTTGAATTTTCCAACTAACGCGCGAAGCGAGCAAAGCAATCACTTTCTCTCCGGCGACTTGAATTTCAGTTTTTCCTGCTAGTCCGGGTTATCGGCGACAAGTCCGAACAGAGCGTCATAGTACGTCTGCCAGTTTTAATTCCCGTTATTATAAGGATCCAAATATTGCGCTTCTCCGATTATCACAAAACCACGCTGGCCCGTTTCCATATCGACAAGATCTTATTCGATGGATTGAGCCAGGCTGTGTACTTCCATATCATGATTCGTAATAAACTCGGTTTCCTTCTGGAATGCAGCCATCTGCATCCGGTTTGCCCAGAAAGCGAGGGACAAAAATCCGAAAGGCGCTGAAATCGAATACAAACTGACCGGACGCACAGGGGGGGACATCACGGTTTCCTCCCGGTTACGCGCATCCGTTGCAACGTCTTCAAATAAGCTGGCCTTGTACGCATTTTGGATAGCGGCAAACGAAGCACTGTATCTTTCCAGTCGCTAGCAAAAAACGGGCTAAGTGGTTGCAAGTACGGCTGCCCGAGCGAAGTCAGTCCATGCAGGTGGATGCAGAACCAGATCAAACCAAGACCGATACCCCACATGCCAAGCCATGCCGCCAGAATCAACAGTGAAAATTGAAGAAGCTTGCTCGCATTTGTCATTAAATAATTGGGAACGAGAAAGGAGGCATGGCGGAAATGGCGATTACAATCACCATCACGTTGCTTGCGATTCCCGCCTCCACGGCTGCTTGACCGATGACAATACCGCCTACGATGCCGAGTGTTTGGCTGGATTTGGTGGGCATGCGCAAACTGGCTTTCTTTAATATTTCCAGAGTCAGCAGCATGAGCAGCGCCTCCCAGAACGGTGGATATGGAATTTCACTCCGTGATTACATCAGAAGAAATAGCATCTCCAAAGGAACCACCTGATAATGATGAACCGTCACCGCTACGTAAGCCGGGGTCAAAAACAAAGCAATTACAAACGCGACAAAACGAAGTCCCCGCAGGAAGGTGCTTACCAACCAGCGATGTACATAGTCTTCTGGGGATTGAAACAAATTAAGCTCAAGCTTTTGTCCAACTGCTCGGTTAGGCTGTCTTTAGGGCCGTACACAATCGATTCCTGCTCGGAAGAATCGATGGCGCGGCCCAACTGATTCTGCTTTTTGATTGCACAAACGTTCCCGATTTCATCAAAAACAAGGATTCCTCCTTGCAAGATGAGCTCTTCGGTTTGCTGCAGCGTCGTTACGTCCACCCGATCTTCGGAAATCACCTTTTGTCCTGCTTGTTCGTCCGGGGCGTGCAAAAGGGGAAGCACGATGTCGCTTTCGACCTGATTTTGATCCACAAAGGAACGGATGTAGAACAGCTTGACTTTCCGCCCTCCCGCATCCAACTCATGCACTTGTGCATCGTGAATATCGTGAAACAATTGCTGCACGTGCTGCGGAGACAAGTTACCTGCAGGAGGTTGGGTATCGGCTTCTTTTGGCGTATCGCTTTTGTCTTGCTTTTTAAACCAACCGATCCAACGCATCGTCTCCCTGCCTTTCGCGTTCAGTCCATGTATTATTTTTCCCGATATAACAAAAAACATGCTTCGCAGTTCCGGGTTGTTGGCAGTCTTGAGATTATGAGTCGGTTCGTGAAAAAACCACCGATTTTACTACCGGTGGCTTGAATCGTGAACATTTCGCAAACACTGATTCTCCCAGTTGTTGCAGAAGTCCTCATACACTTGCTCGACTCCGCTGTCGGATATCATGTGTCTGGCCAGAAAGTCGTACCAGAACTGATCGAAAGACAAGGGCATCCGGGTTCCATATTGGGAACGAAGGGTTACATAACGGTCCCAGATTTTGATTCGGAATGCTGCCAATTCATCACATCGCTCCATGTCGGTTCGCCTTTAAGCGGCGCTGGTATCGCTGGATATTTCTGACGTTTTCGCTCTTTCTTCGGCCAGCTTTTGAAATTGTTTTGCTCTTTCCAGATGAAAGGCACGCAATTGTTCGTGATATTGAGCCATTTTCATGTGCCAGTCGTACATTTGCCTGACATAAGCGGCGTGGTCATGCGTAAACATGGGCATTGCCTGTTTAGTAAACTGCATTTGAAAACATTCCTCCTTGGGTTAGGTAAAGTTGATCTTACAGCATTAGTCTATGGCAGGCGCATAGAAGAGACAACGGCATCCGCCCGGTTTCCAGTAATTTTTATCGGGTTGTTTGTCTAGACGCGGATGGAAACACAACCTCCCGTTCTTCAGCATAGGCTAAAAGGAAACCGAGATCGAGGAGGAGATTTCAACGTGTATGCTTATCCAAATGGAATGTACAGGGAAACGGCAAATTCCACATTATCTACAGTAACTTTGGTTGACCCGTATTTTTATCACACCTTGCGCTCGCTTCAAGGAAAGCCGGTGGTTATTGAAACGTTTCGAGGTCCTGTTCGGGGTACGATAACCGACGTGAGACCGGATCATGTTGGGCTGCAAACAGACAGTGCTTCTTTCTTCTTACGTACGCAGCAAATGATCTGGGTTATGCCTTCTTAGCGCTCCGGCGCGGCATGAGACAAACGTCCCCTGTCATAAAGATAATAAGAACCATCAATTTGGTAAGGGGATGATGTCCGCCATGTTCAAGCGCATCAATCGATTGCCCATTGCATTGCCTGTTCCCAAACATCCGGACGCTAACGCCGCCGCGGCCGTGCAGGAACTATTAGGCGGCCGTTTCGGGGAGATGTCTACGTTGAATAATTATTTGGTCCAATCTTCGAATTTTCGCAGCAAAAAAAAGCTGAAGCCTTTTTATGAACTTGTGGCCAGCATTACGGCGGAGGAGGTTGGCCATGTGGAATTGGTGATGAACTCCATTAATTTATGCCTGTCCGGTTCCACATTTCCGGCAGATCCGGATGAGTCCCCTCTGCGCAACGGGGTTGACAAACGCAATACCTACCATTTTATTGCATCAGCTCAAACCTCGTTGCCCGGCGATTCGATGGGCAAAGCATGGAACGGCGATTATGTCTTTAACAGTGGCAATCTGGTACTTGATCTGCTGCATAACTTTTTTCTCGAATGCGGCGCCCGCACCCATAAGATGCGCGTGTACGAGATGACAGATCATCCTGTCGCCCGCGAAATGACGGGTTACTTGCTGGTCCGCGGGGGAGTTCATGTGCTTGCTTACGCGAAGGCGCTCGAAATCATGACCGGAGTCGACTTAAAAAAAATGCTCCCTATTCCCAATCTTGAGAATCGGGCATTTGATGCGACCCGCAAATACGAAGAACAGGGAATTCATCGAAAGTTATATACGTTTAGCGATTCAGACTATGAAGATATCGCTCAAATCTGGAAAGGATCCCACCCTTCCGACGGAGAGCGATTGGAAGTCGTCAGAGGAGTTCCCCAAGGAGGGGAAGTGCCCGATCTTGAAGAAGTGCCGGAAGAATTTGCCCCTGGCATCTCGAATGAGGATTTTATGCAGATTGCCCAACGGCTGCAAAAGCTCGCCGGATTGTAAGGTGTTGCGTTCCTATACGGGTAAGGGTTGCTGCTTATATGGCATGTATACGAAACCTTTATTTATGTTTATTTCTATTAGCCGTGCGCGACTCCCAGCGTGCGGCTCGTCACATGGTGGTGGTCAAGCACAAGCCTTTATTTGAATGGTTTCAATTGCCTATCCCTTAGTTCTTGAATTTTATTTTCTAAATATTCGATGCGAGATTTTAGTTGTGCTTTCTCTATGACATGTTTTCTGCATATTTCCAGAAGTTTCTCGTTCTTTTCCTTCTCATTCTGAAGCGCCTGCTTAACTTTTTCATACCGATTCTCAAGCAATCTTTTGCCGCTTGGTCTGGTTGACGTTTCGATTGCAGTAGCTGCAATTTCTTCTGCCCCTTTTTCAATTTCCATCTGCAGCAAAATGGCTTGATCACAGCGTTCCTTAAGATCAGGACGATTATAGATCGTCTTTCGCTCAATGCCAGCTTTTTTAGCAATCGCTGATATGGACAGTTTTTTCTTTCCTTTTCGGAGGTTTGTTATTGCTTGTTCGATACGCTCCAGTGTAACGAGTTTATTTTCTTTAGAAGGGTCACTCATGCCATTCCCTCCCATTCGCTTGGTGTGATATTGTAATCTGAATGATTATCAATTCCGGAATAATTCACCTGGGTTTCCAACTCATCAATAATTCCTACGAGGTATTTTTCAATTGTCTTTAACTTGTTCTCATAAGGACCTCCAGCAGGTGCAGATGCCAATTCGCCACGAATTTTTTTCAACCGGCCTTTATGAACTTCAAGAAAGTCCGGAGTAGTCAAAAAATTGCGGCATCCTAAACATATCCCGTCGCCTTCACAAGGTTCATTTCGCATTGGATGGTGAAGACAAAGTCCATGTGACAAAATTTGAATCTTATGCGCTTTACGCAATTTATCAACTTGTTCGATGGTCTTTCCTTTGAATGGGTTAATTACTTTAAGTTTTTCTTTTATTTGAAGAGCCTGCTTACCAACAAGAACTGCGCCTTCATTGAATACTTTCGCGAACTTGTTCCTTACATCCTCTTGAAGCAGGTGTGTATAGTGCTGTGTACCTCTAATGGACTTGTGATTTAACAATTCCCGTATGGTTTCCAGAGAGGCCCCGCCTTTTAAAGCATACGTAGCGCAAGCGTGGCGGAATGTATGAGATGAAAAATCAGCAATATCTCCATTTTTATATCGGAGATTGTGTTTTTGAAGCCAGGGTCTTAGAAAATTCTTTGACCAATTTGCATGGGAAACTATACCCACGGGATATCCTTTGACATTACGTATTCGATTAAGAAATAAATACGGTAAGCCCGATTCTTTTCTTAACGGATCCGTGTATTTTTCAACTTTCGTAATGGCTTGTACGACAAGGGCATTCGCTGGTTTATACACCCTCGTAGGTTCGGCTTGCAGTTTACCGGTGTTGTATACTAATTTAGTTTCTCCGCCAATTGGCTCAATGGAGGCATTATACATCGTAATGATTTCGCTAATGCGAAGTCCAAGCTGCAATCCAACTACTACGCTAGCTGCAACAAGTATATTTTCGTCCATATCTAAATCACTTACTGCTTTACGCAATATCTGATCGATCAACTGTTCGTCCGAAATTTTATCAATGTTTACTTGCTCTGCTTGCTTGGCATCCTTCTTTAACGCTTTGTTATTAATAATGAGCTCATTGTACATACCCTGAACAAATCGAACATCTTTTGGAACATCCCAGCCTTTAATATTTCCCTTTAATAAGATTTCTTTTAACGCCAATGCACTTTTCTTGATTGAAACAGAACTTATTAACTGACCGCTTGTCTCGCTTTTCGCTTCAGGCAAATACGTAAAATACATCTCCAATAAAATCTGATCAATTTCTGAAAACGACTCCACTTCCGGCGCATATTCTTTTATAAATTTAGAAAATCGAACAACACCGTCTAAATTTCGTTTGGCAGTTGAAAACTTGCCCGTGGTTAACTCATGATGCATAAACCATTTTATTACTTCTAGCATTTTGGGCTTATCAACAACAAATTCAAAATCAATCATAAGCCTCTTGCCAGACAAATGCTCTACATTAATAAATCCGTTAAAATCCCATACATTGTCTGAGAATTTACTATTACCGCAACGGAAATCTGATTGGGGTATTAGGGGGTTGTAATCAAACAATTGAAGCTTTATACTTTCAACCACTCTGCATCGCCTCCAAACGCCCTATAATCGTTTCTAAGGCGTATTCAACAGTCTCAAGATGATGTGTCGTCCCGATATACTCCTGAGCCATATATGCCTCTCTGTTGGCTCTGAGACGATCCAAATGGTCTTTATGAATTGGTAAGTGTTCGGGAGTCGTGATAAACTTAGGACAGATCACGCACATATTAAATTTAGAGCATATCTTGCCCTCATTATTTATCGGCTTCTGACAAGCCCCATCAGGCAATGAAGCAGACAATAGCGTTTCCGTGTCGAGATTCTTTCCTTGACCAAGTTCCTTCTCATTGATTTCCTTGACTATCATGCCAATAAATCCAAGCTTTTTATATTCGCTTTCAACTTTTGGATTTTGGACTTTTGCATATAAGCTTGTGGAGTGCAATGATTCGTGACCTAGATATTCTTGAATTTCAAACATGCTCATGCCCTTATTTAGCATGTCCGTTCCAAGCGTATGCCTAAATGCGTGAAAGGTTAATGGGTATAATTCGCCATTGTTATCTCTGATATCATGCTTTTTGACAAACCGATAAAGTTTATCTCGAAATATTTTTTGGAGCAGTCTGGCGTACCGTATATTCCGTTTTTGCCAGTAAAGACAAATGTAGTTTGTTGCAAGTTCTTTCCTGGCCACTTCTGAGTATTGTTCAAGTAGTTGAACTGCCCGTTTGACTCGATTTGATACGGGGATATATCTGTCAGCCTTATTTTTCGGAGAGAAAACATACAATACGGGTTTTCCTGTAAAATCTTCAGTTATACAACCCTCGGTTAGGTCCAAAACCTCTGAAAGCCTTATTCCCGAATCGATGCCGATCTCCACAATAGACTTCAAGAGGATGTTATTCTCCTTTTTTAAAGCTATTTCAATCTGTTCCATTACATTATCGGGTATATACCTTGTCCTTAAAACATCATCTTGCTTCAGTGCTTGGTACTCATCTCCATCAAAAACCTGTCCCTCCGGAAAACCATCATACTCAAAAAACTGCCCATGTTCTACTACCCATTTTAGTGCAGACATAGCAACCGATCTTGTAGAGTTTGCTAAATGAATCTGTTGTAAATAATAAATATACATTTGAGTAATTTGGTGCGATAAATCGGCATAATCCATAATTTTCAAGTTGTATTCTTTCAGGAATTCAAAGAACCGTTTCAATGAATAATTATATCGATACAGTGTTTCGACGCTCGGCTTCCCTAGACTCATGCATTCAATTGTTATTTGCTTATGTATTTTCTTGAACCATTTATTTGGCAAATATGAAAATTCAAAAGATAATTTATCACCATAACTCGATTGATACGGAACCTCCCATCTATCAGTTTTTGTATCAACTGTTGAAATATACGCTCTACTCAATTCAACTCCGCGCTCCTTCTCTGACGCATGAAGCTTTCATATGCCGTTGTTTTCGCTTCAAGCGACAAATGTTGATACTTACTCGTAGACTTAACATCATTATGACCTAACCTATCTTGGACATAACGCATATCAAATCCCGATTCGGTGAGTTCGGTTCCATGGGTGTGCCTAAGCATGTGAGGAGTGCATTTTATACCCACTTGTTCAGATAGCTTATTGAAGAGCTTTGTTATCGTATCGCGGATCATATATTGGCCAGGGCTGGTTTCATGATTCACAAATATCGTAAGATGTTTTCCATCATCAGGGCGATGATACAAGATATAATCCTCTATGGCAAAGACAATATCTCTGCTGACGGGTATTTCCCTTTCTAGTGATTTGATGTTGTGGTCTTTATGGTATAGTGGATCATGCTCTTTTACCTTTATAACCCCAACTTTTGTTTGAATCTCATAATCACCTATACGAAGACCTAATGCCTCACTAATCCGGCAACCCGTTTCATAAAGAAATCTGAACAATAACTGATTTCGGGCATTTAAGCTCTCATCTGACTGTAACATCTCAAGTCCTTGATAGAGCTTTTCAACCTGTTCCCGAGTCAAACGCTTACCCTTAACTGATTTTTTCTCTTTAACTCGGAAGAAATTAAAACCCATATCTTTACGACTAACTTTCTGAACTAGGAAATGTCTGTTTTTTGAATCATCTTTATAAGTTAATGGGTTCTCCGTCACAAAGCCCCCAATCACTTCATAAAATCGATAAAATGAGGCTATTGTTGCCATATACTTATTCTTTGTCTTTGCAGATTTCTCTTTGTCCGTCTTTCCGACTTTCGTTTTCAAATACTCAAGCCAAGAAAACATATCCGCTTTCCTAACCTCGTAAAATTTAAGCCCCACTTCGTTTAACCAAGTGAAATATTCCTTTAAGTCTCTACTATAACCTTCGATTGTGTTCTCAGAGTGCCCCTTCTCTTCTAAATAGTGAAGAAACAATGTTATTTCCTCGACAATGTTGTAGTCCTCATCCACAACTACTACATTTCGTTTTCCGGCCTCATTGAGAGTTTTTTCAATTTTCAGATTACCCATATTCATCACCACCAAGATCAATACTATATGATGTTCAGCCAATGTTTTCCCACTTTAACCGAACTTGAGTGTATATATCATCCATCATCTATTATTATGGAGCTAATTGTCAATTATCATAGTTGAGTTCTGTTGAGTTCCGGACTAAACTCAAGAAACAAAAGGAACGATTCGCATATGCAATGCTCTTCCGCCGCGGGTACAATGAACTCTTTTGTGCTGCCATAGAAAAAGGTGTGTTGCCATAAGGCCAACACACCTTTTTCCTAGATATTATCCGTTGTGTACGGAAGCAACGCTACCGCCCTAGCACGTTTAATTGCAACTGTTAAAGCACGTTGATATTTTGCGCTTGTTCCAGTCACACGGCGAGGAAGAATCTTCCCCCGTTCACTAATGAACTTTTTAAGAACTTCCGTATTTTTGTAATCAATATGAGTAATTTTATTGACTGTAAAGTAGCAAACTTTTCTACGTTTACCTTTGCCACCTCTACGTGGAGCAAACTTTCTTTCGCCACGTTCTTCGTCATTTCTTTGTGCAAATGCCATTGTTATACTCTCGTTCCTTTCATTATGCATATTGGTCAAACGTAATAAGCTTTCTCTGGCTATCCCCAACTTCTCACTACGGGGCTGTACCCACATCTTGAAATAAGGATGGTCATCATCACTAGACTACATTGACTGTCATAACATATTACACATTTTACTCAACATCGTGCGATCTTAATAAACCGTGGATGCTGGTCGTAAATGAAGATTACCATTACACAGTTAAAATGCTTTAAAACCCCTTGTTTTACTGAGGTCTTAAAGCATTTTCTTGCTCTCAGATGTTACGCTCTCTAAAACGGCAAGTCGTCATCAGAAATGTTGATCGGCTTGCCTGCACTCGCGAAGGGATCACCAAACGGATCAAAGTCATTGTTTCTCTGACCGGATGGCTTGTTTCCGCCACCAAATCCTGGTCCTGGATCGTATCCTGCGTTGTCTCCGCCGCCTTCATTGCCTCGACCGCCCAAAAATTGAACGTTCTCCGCAACGACCTCTGTTACATATACGCGTTTTCCTTCTTTATTATCGTAGGAGCGCGTTTGAATGCGTCCTTCGATGGCAGCTTGTCTTCCTTTGCGCAAGTAGCTTGCACAAAGATCGGCAAGTTTTTGCCAAGCGACAATATTAATGAAATCGGCTTCTCTCTCGCCTGCCTGATTGGTGCGAGGACGATTGACAGCCACGGTAAAAGTAGCAACGGCAACGCCATTCGGCGTGTAGCGAAGTTCAGGATCTTTCGTCAGGTTGCCGATGAGAATAACTTTATTCATCTTGGTTCCCCCTCTGACCGCGACAATGATTACTTCTCATCACGAACGAACATGAAGCGGATTACGTCGTCGTTGATTTTCATCAGACGCTCAGCTTCCGCAACAGCATCAGCGTTCGCTTTGAAGTTCATCAGAACGTAGTAACCTTCACGGAACTTATTGATCTCGTACGCAAGACGACGTTTACCCATTTCTTGAAGCTTAGAGATTTCGCCACCGTAGTTGGTCACAATTTCACTGTAACGAGCTACATTGGATTTTACTTTCTCTTCTTCAAGGTCTGGACGCAATACATACATAACTTCGTATTGACGCATACCTTTTCACCTCCTTATGGACTTTGCGGCCCTGTACGGGCAAGGAGCGAGTGCTAAAACGAAACGCACAAAACATGCACTCCATAAATACTCGCATTATCGTATTATAGCAAAACGCCTATAGTGAAGCAACTATTTCGTACTAAACATTGAAGCGGAAATGCATGACATCTCCGTCAGCCACAACGTACTCTTTCCCTTCAAGACGGTACTTCCCGCGCTCTCTGGCTGCCGCAACCGATCCAGCATCTACCAGGTCGTCGTAAGCAATAACCTCTGCGCGAATAAAGCCGCGCTCGAAATCGGTATGAATCACGCCTGCCGCACCTGGAGCTTTTGTGCCCTTGCGAATGGTCCACGCGCGCACTTCCTGTACCCCTGCCGTAAAGTAGGTAACCAGACCGAGCAGCTTGTAAGCAGCGCGAATCAGGCGGTCCAGACCGGACTCGGCCAAACCGAGCTCTTGCAGGAACATTTCTTTGTCTTCGCCTTCCAGTTCAGCAATTTCTGCCTCGACCTTGGCGCTGATGACAACGACCTCTGCTCCTTCCTTCGCCGCATGCTCGCGAACAGCCTGCACGTGAGGATTGTTGTCTGCGTCATTGATTCCGTCCTCTGCCACGTTGCACACGTACAGCATCGGCTTGATCGTCAAAAGGTGCAGGTCGCGAATCCATTTGCGCTCTTCGTCGTCCAACTCCACGCTGCGCGCGGACTGGCCTTCTTCGAATGCAGCCTTCAGTTTTTCCAGCACGTCCAACTCCTGCTTGGACTCCTTGTCGCCGGATTTCACCTTGCGCGCGATACGGTCGATACGGCGCTCGACTGAATCCAGATCGGCAAAAATCAGCTCCAGATTGATCGTTTCGATATCGCTCAGTGGATCGACACGGCCTGCCACGTGCGTGATGTTTTCATCCTCGAAGCAGCGAACGACATGCGCGATCGCGTCTACTTCCCGGATATGTCCGAGGAACTGGTTGCCAAGCCCCTCGCCTTTGCTCGCGCCTTTTACCAGGCCGGCAATGTCCACGAACTCAAATGCCGTCGGAACGACTTTGTTCGGCACTACGATCTCTGTCAGCTTTGTGAGACGCGGATCCGGAACTTCTACGATCCCCACGTTCGGGTCAATCGTACAGAACGGGTAGTTCGCCGACTCCGCACCCGCTTGTGTAATGGCATTGAACAGTGTTGATTTCCCCACGTTGGGAAGCCCAACAATACCGCAAGATGCACCCATCTATATACACTCCCTTGTCATCGTCCTAACATCCTTTTAAGTATATAGATTTGGATTTAAGAATACAATTGTCTCCTTGTGGCAACTTTGGGCCCTGACAGGAAGCTCACCGTGCTGTCGGAATGTCCCCCTTTCCACTTCCACGATAGCTGATGGTGGTGGGACAAAAAAAGAAATGCTAGACTTACACTAGCAAAAAAACTGTTGACCCGATCACTCATTCATGTTCATGAGGTGAATACATAATGAAGCTTTTGCTTTTCGGCGCCACCGGCCGCGTCGGCAGCCATATTTTACGGCACGCGCTGGCAGATGGCCATGAAGCTACGATTTTGGTGCGCTCTGCGGACAAGCTCCCCCAGCCTTTGCCCGAAAACGTGCGCGTGCTTACGGGAAACGTCTTGAATGAACAGGACGTCAAACTGGCGATGCAGGGCGTCGATGCCGTTATCAGCGCCCTTGGCACAGATGGCACGACCACACTGTCGGAGGGCATGCCGCTCATCCTGCATGCCATGAAGCAGGAAGGCGTCTCCCGAATTGTCACAGTAGGCACAGCGGGAATTTTGCAAAGCAGAGTCTCCCCCGATTTGCTCCGCTACCAGTCCAGCGAATCGCGGCAAAAGCTGACCAGGGCCGCCGAGGAGCACCACAAGGCGTACTTGCTCCTGCAACAATCCGGACTGGACTGGACGATTGTGTGCCCGACCTATTTGCCTGACGGCAGCTACACAGGCAATTACCGGGTCGAGGCCGATTACTTGCCTGCAGATGGCATGCAAATTTCCGTTCCCGATACGGCGGAGTTTACGTACAGGCAGCTCGGCAGTTCTGATTATTTGCGTGTACGGGTAGGGATTGCTTATTAGTTACCGTTTGAATGAAGCACGAAACCTTTTCCTTTTTTTCCGTCCTATTAAATAGCTCAAAATGATGTGTCACTTTATGTGGGAGGGAAAATGATAAAAAAACTTTTGCTAGTATGCGCGAATAGCATCATCGCCATATGGTTCTTTCTCCTTTGGTGTAACAAGATGCTGCTTGCCAGTGATATTCCCATAAACATCAGTTATGAGGAGATGAAAAGCGAAATTATTGCCATTCTCGTTTCTACAGCCATTGCTGTCCTTTACGTGAAACTGACTCCCGGCAACCCACTATATTATTTCCTTATATTTCCTACCTTTCTTTGGGGCTTTTCCATGACTCAATCATTCATGTACAACTATCACAAATACGATACGATCATGGCTATTACCGGATTTCTTTGCAGTACGTTTATTTGGATTGTTTTATTTTGTACGGCTAGACGTACAGCCACGTCCCCGTAAATACGGTCCTAACAAGAAAAACGTTCTTGTTCTTGTTTCTTCGTGGCATAAGCTATTGTGTCACAGTTCGCAGCTGAAAAGTCCTTTGATTGCCCAAAAAAGGCTCCCTGCCGCTTACAGACAGGGAGCCTTTGCTTTGTTTATGCAGCGCTAAACGCTTTACTTTTCGTTCACCAGTTTTTCCAGCTCATTCAACGTCTCTTCGAAAATCTCCATGGCCTGCTCGATCGGCTTCGATGTAGACATGTCTACGCCCGCTGCCTTCAGCACTTCGATTGGCGGAGCAGAGCTGCCCGCTTCAAGGAAGTTTTTGCGGATACGGTCAACTGCCGGCTGTCCTTCATCCAGGATTTGTTTCGCCAGCGCCTGGGACGCCGCAAAGCTCGTAGAGTATTGGTACACGTAGTACTTATAGTTGAAGAAATGGGAAACGCGCGCCCATTCCATCGCGATTTCCTCGTCGGAAACCATGTCTTTGCCGTAGTACTTTTTGTTGATGTCGAGGTAGATTTTTTTGATCGCCTCGGCGTTGAGCGATTCTCCTGCCTGCTCCTTGTCGTGAATCGCTTTTTCAAACTCGGCAAATTGCGTTTGGCGGAACAAGGTCGAGCGGAAGTTCTCCAGGTAGTGGTTCAGGAGATACATTTTCTCTTCCTTCGTCTTCGCCTGCGCGTACATGCTCTTGAACAGCAGCGTCTCATTCATCGTGGAAGCCACTTCCGCCGTAAAGGTCGGATAGTTCGACGAAATGTACGGCTGGTTTTTGTTCGTGTAGTACGACTGCATCGCATGCCCCATCTCGTGGGCGATGGTGTACACGTCATCGAGTGTGCCCTGATGGTTCAAAAGCACGTACGGATGCGTGTCGTAGGCTCCCCACTGGTAAGCGCCGGTGCGTTTGTCGTCGGTCGAATAGACGTCTACCCAGCCGCCATCCAGTCCTTCCGCCAGCACCTTCACGTAATCGTCGCCCATTGCTTTCAAACCTTCGGTGACGATTTTTTTCCCTTCCTCGAAGGAAATGTATTTGTCGTCGGATGGAACGATCGGCACATAGATGTCGTACATGTGCAGCTCCTTCACTCCGAGCATTTTTTTCTTCAAGGCAATATAGCGGTGCAGCAGCGGCAAGTTGTCGTTGACCGTGTCGATCAGCTCATCGTACACCTTGGTCGGGATGTTGTTCGGCGTCAGGCTCGCTTCCAGCGCAGAGTTGTAGTTGCGTGCCTGCGCGTAGAAATTGTCTGCCTTCACTTTTGCTGCCAGTGTCTGTGCGAACGAATCCTGGAAGTCAATCAAGGCGCTGTAGTATGCCTTGAAAGCATCCCTTCTCACACGCTGGTCCTTGCTTTCCATATACGAAATGAAGTTGGCACGCGTCAGTTGGACTTCCTTGCCTTGTTCATCCTTGATTTTCGGGAACTTCACATCTTTGGACAGCATGCTGTAAATGTTGGTTGGCGCATTGCCCAGCGGAGAGGATTTTGCCAGCAGCTCCTCCATCTCTGTGGAGAGCGAATGCGGCTTGGTTCTCAGCATGTCCTCAATGAAAAGCTTGTACGGCGCCAAAGACTTGTCAGCGAGCAAGCTCTTCATTTTCTCATCCGGAATGGCAACGATTTCTGGCTGGAGCCATGCCGTTTTTTCCGAAACAAGCGTGTACATTTTCTCGGCGCGGTCTGCCAGCTTCTGCAGCTCAGAGTTGGCCGAGTTTACGTCCAGCGACATGTTGGCGTACACATACGCCTTGTCGTTGAGCCGCATCATGTCCACGTAATCATCGAAAGCAGCGAGCATCGCCGCAGCAGAAGTCCCCAGCTTGCCCTGGTGCTTGGTAAAAGCATTCGCCAAAGCCTCCACCTTGACTACGTCTTTTTCCCAATCCTGAACAGTCGGGTAAATATGATTCAGTTTCCACTTATATTGGTCTGGAATTTCAGCGCGGGTCTGATAATTTGGCTTTTCCGCAGCAAAAGCGACTGCCGGCGTGCTGTACGGAATAAATGGTACCGATACGGCCGAAAACGCAATAGCCAAAGCTGTAACTGATGCAAACACTTGCTTTTTCAAATCTCAATCGCCCCTTTTCCTTACTCTTTATCTTTTCCAATTTCTAGTTAGTGTAATTACGTTGTTGCACGTCCAAATTCCTTCTTATTAAGAAAAATATTTTAAATATTTAGGGCTTGCTGAACATATTGCATTTACGCCCATTGAGGCTGACGACACAGATTCAGCAGCAGTCTGAAAAGCGGCAAAAAGAGAACGCGCAGCTTGCGTTCGAGATTCATTACGAGCAGTTGAAGCGCAATAACGGTTTCGCTTGTCTCTCGAAGGCGTGCTCGAATACGCCCCAGTCCATAGGAGCGTTTGCCTTCTCCGAATTTTCCTTCAATCGCGTTACGGACGGAAGCATCCTGCCGTGCCTGCTTCCGATCTTGTTGTTCGTCTTTCTTTGGGCGTCCTAAGCTCGGACCGCTCAGACGGATTCCGTGTTGTTTGCAAAAGCGTAGGTTCTCTCGGTTTCGGTAGATTTGATCGGCAAGAATCGCTTCGGGATAGCATCCGTGTCGTTGAACATACGTGTCTACAGCAGCTTTCAAGGTCATGCTCTCGTTGAAGTTATCCCAAGACAGCTTTTCCATCCGGGCGTACCCATCCACCAGACTGATCGCCATTTTGGCTCCGAACTCCACAGGTGCATTCACTTTTCCGCGGACAATGGGACGTACATGTGGCTGGGAAAGACTCACGATGCGATCTTCCACCGAGTGGGAGCGTTTGTCGTACATCTCTTGTTGCTGGCGGTACAGTTCGGATATGACAAGCAGTTGCCGATACTGCCATGCACTCAGTTGAGTCAAGCTGGTTTTCTCTGCAAGCATTTTGATGATACGAAGGTTCCGCGAGACATAACGGAGCTGTTTTCCAATCGCTTTCCGTATGGCTTTGGCACCGGCCCGACGTTTCTTCGCAATCTCGAGGTAGCGTTTACGGGCTGTTTGACGATAGGTTCTCGGTTTCTTGTCCTTCCCGGCGAAAGGCTCATGAAGGACATCGATGATCGCTTCGAGTTTCTCTCGTGCTTCGTTCAACAATTTGAGATCGGTTGGATACGAGATGTCCGCTGGTGCGCAGGTCGCGTCGAGCATCAAGGTGCCTTTATTGCTCGCGGTCTCTTTCTTTTTGCCATCCTGTTTTACGGACGTCCCATCCTCAGCGCCATGACCGCCACTCGGAGGATCTTGGTGATCGTTCTTGTCTGGTTGCTTTTGACGTTCCGTTTCTTCTTCCAACATCCATTCGTTGATTTGATGGATCACATCTGCGCCGAGACGCTTACGGAAATGTGTCATCAGCGAATGATGAAAGGGTGGCTTATCCTGATAACCTGGCAAACCGATGAAGTATTGGTAATACGGGTTTTCCGTGATCTGTTGCACGGTTTCACGGTCATCCAACTGCTGGCGCTGTTGAATATACAAAGCGCCAAGAGCAACCCGAACCGATACCGGCTTTTGCCCGCGCATGGATTTTCGGAATGCCTTGGCATATTTCTCTTCCGCACGCCACCATGGAATCATCGCCGCAAGTTGAACCCAGCGGTTTTCTTTATTCAATTTGCCGCCAAACGGCAAGAAGAAATCTTCAAACAGTTGTAATTGACTCTCGGGTCGATGGTACATGGTTCTTCTCTCCACGTGCACAATTTTTTGCGGGAAATTCGCATTTTCCATGCATCTTATTTCGACTCAAGAGTACGTAAACCCTTGTAAAATCTACCGAAATTGATTATTCAGCAAGCCCTATTTACTAACAACAGTCAATTTATCCAGAGAAAATTCAGATTTGTGGATAATTTTGTGGATAACTGTCTATCCACAGCTTGTTTATTCCCAACCCCCTTTTCCGTTTTGCATTTTTCGACAAAAAGTTGTCCACATTTTCTGTGGATAGAGTGTGAATAACTTATTTTCGTCGGAACCAGGGCATTCGCCCATACCTATTTTCATGTTCCTACATAGCATGAGTATTGAAACTAGGGTAGGAGGTGTTAGCAAGTGGGTCTCTTTAACGGCTTCGACGATTTCGCGCTGATCCTGGTTCTTTTCATCCTTCTCGTAATCGTAGGTTGTGACTGCGACTAAGCTTCCCGCTGCCATCCGGCCTATCTGAAGGTAAGCTTGCACGACCATGCATCTTACCTTCCCCATTCCACATAGATCATTGACTGGCTACGCAGCCGACGGAAAATGATCGGTCATAACCTTAAAGTACAATCACCGGGAGATACATCTGATCGTACAAAAAGGAAAAAAGGATGCGCCGCTTGCTACGGGTTGCATCCTTTTTTTATCCACAACCAAACTTCCATTACTTCGCGCCACTCGTGAAACTCGACCATTGTGACTTATTCACATTGCCCGCCTGATCTTGCAGCAGGCCGCCAGCGAGACTGACCTGATAGCTCGTATGCGGCTGCCATTTTCCTTTTGGCTTGATCGACAGCATTCGCTTGCTCTTGTTCCAGGTGACGGTATGCGGGACAGCCTGGCCTTTTTCATCTGTCAAGCGCACAAGTCCTGCCGCCGTTTTGCTGGAGAGTGCTCCTCCGCTTGCCAGAGTCACTTCCTCCGCAAACTGCAGCGTCACTTTCTCCTCCAGCTTCACCTGCTTGGCGCCATGACCAGGCAAAATAATCGCCTGCGGAGCAATGTTATCCACGGGCTTTTTTGTCGTGAACGCAGCGGACAGCTCCGGGTTCAGCTCCCCTCGCGCATCCTTCAGCTTTTTGGCGAGCAGTGTGACGCGATACGCTTTTCCCGCCTCCAGGTTACCCACAGGGTCGATCACGATGCTTTTCGCTGTCTTGTTCCACTTGGCTGTGAACGGGACTTTCTTTTTCTTTTCGTCCACAAGCTGCACGATGGACAGCAACGACTTGTCCGTGATGTCACGCGAATTTGCCAAACGGACCGTCCCGGAAAACGTCAGCGTAATGACAGCGTCTGCTGCTACCTCTGTCGCTTTGTCCGTCGGCGAGACGCTTATCTTCCAGTTGCTTGCGTCCTTCGCCCATGCCGCCTGTGAAAACGCAAGCAGCATCCCCAGCACAGCGATCCATTGCATCCACAACCGTCTGGCACTCATCCTAACCATCCCTTTCGTCTGCGTGGCGAAAGCTTTTGGTCAGCTCCACCACTGTTTACGGACAGTGTAGAAAAAGACAGACGGTTCCTTCAAAAGTTTTTTGCTTTACTCTTTCGGCTCTTCCTCTGCGCGCACCAATATTTTTTTCAGTTTGCGTTCAAATTCAAGACGACCGATCATGACACTGTGGTCGCAGCCCGTACATTTGATTCGCACGTCCATGCCCATGCGAATGACTTTCCACGCATTTGTTCCGCATGGATGCGGCTTTTTCATTTGTACGATGTCCCCCAGCCCAAATTGCTTCCTTTCCATCTCTCTTCTCCCCTCTACTCTATGCTTGGCCTTGTGCCTTGCCCGACATCGCGACGATTTTCGGATACGGAATCTGAATGCCCCGTTTGGTAAACTCGGTGCGAATCATCGCCCGCAGGTTGCGATTGACGCCGTGGTGGGTGTTCGGCTTGCACTCGGCAGTCACCCGCATGACGACCTCAGACGGCCCCAATGCTTGTACGCCCAAAATTTGTGGCTCCGCCACGATATCTGTCAGCTCGGCTTGCGCTTTTGCCAGCACTTCTTTCAGCACTTCTTCAACCTGACCCAGATTTTCCTCGTACGCTACCGAGACATCCACAACAGCCAACGTATTTTGCAGCGAAAAATTGGTCACTTGCGTAATGGTTCCGTTCGGGAAAATAAATACTTCTCCCGTCCAACTGCGCACGCGTGTGATCCGCAGGCCAATCTCCTGTACGGTCCCGGTCATGTTATTGATCGTCACGACATCCCCTACAGCAAACTGGTCTTCAAAAATGATAAAGAAACCAGTGATAATATCGCGCACGAGACTTTGCGCCCCAAAGCCGACAGCCAGCCCGAGCACCCCTGCGCTCACCAACACAGGCCGCAAGTCGATCCCGATCAGTTGCAAGATCATCAAAATCGCCAGGAAATAAATCGTGTACTGAATGATATTGTTAACGAGCACGCGCATCGTATCGACACGGCGTTGATCCAGTTGGAGCTTGCCGCCTCCGTGGCGATGATGAAAAATGCGGTTGACTGTCGCGTGCAACAACGAAACAACAATACGCGAGGCAATGATGATCGCCAAAATTTTCGCCAGCACCATCCCTACAGTTACCCACATGTCGGCATCTGTGAGATAGTCGTAAATTTGGTTGTACAGCTTTTGAAAAAAGCCTTCTGCATTTGTAGTATTCATTCTGTCCTCTCCTTCTGTCTGCCGTATTCGTCAACCTCCTGGTATCGGCCAGCAAACTGACGAAAATATCCTCGAATGACTACTTGCTGCTCTTCCATGATCGTTTTCGCGCGAGAATAGTCAGGCAAAGGAAACTCAATGGAAAGGGCACAGCCAGCCGTTATCTCTTTTGGCGTCGGTCTTGTGTCGATATCAATATCTTCGTACTCCAGCAGCATTTCTGCACGCAAAGCTTGCTGTGTGGAATCAAATGCAATCAGTACAGTCTCTCCTTCCATCCCTCTCCCTCCTTCGTGTCCTTGTTTTCTTTTTCACAAGGCTTTGCTGACGTGCTTCTCTTATTTTACCCGTTCAATTTCCGGCTTGCCAGCTTCGCTGATTTTTCAAAACCTCCACAACCTTCCCATTAGCAGGTATAAAAATGACTTCCCGGTACTATACTGTGAATACTCTTCTATAACGTTTAGGCCAAGTCCGCAAGAGTGGGGGTAGCCATGAGTACATTTGAAAATCTCAAAAACTGTTCTTTGCCACCTTTTAAAGTGGAATACCGCAGTGAAAACGCAGACGATCATCTGGCTAGACACCTTGCGCAGCGCTTTCGCTTAAAACCGTATGATGAAGACATTGTAATTATATGTATCGGCACAGACCGTTCGACAGGCGACGCGCTTGGGCCGCTCGTCGGAACCAAGCTGCAAACTGCCGCGCCCAGTCATTTGCAAGTGTACGGAACGCTGGACGATCCGGTGCATGCGATGAATCTCAAGGAAAAACTCGATTCCATCCAAACGAACCACCCCAGCGCTACACTGATTGCCGTAGACGCCTGTCTGGGCCAATTCAGCCACGTCGGCAACATCAATGTCATCAGCGGTCCGCTAAAGCCAGGTGCCGGGGTCAAAAAGGAGTTGCCGCCTGTCGGTACGTTTCACATTACTGGAATCGTCAATGTCGGCGGCTTCATGGAGTATTTCGTACTCCAAAACACGCGACTTGCCGTCGTCATGAACATGGCCGAGATTATTGCCTCTGGTTTGGCCAAAGCCGCGACACTCGCTGCTGCGCCGAACCGTTTGGATAGTGTTTTGCACGACTGACCATCTTCCCTCGACCTTTTCAAATCAATAGCCATTTTCTTTGACTTGCCCGGTCCCTCTGCGGATGGCAAGTCTCTTTTTTTAGACGAAAATCACCTGTTGACCGGGAAGCATTTTCACCTGAACGGGGGTTTCCCCCATCAATTCGCCATCGGCATGAACCATGAGCGGCACAGCCGTTTCAATCGTGACCTGGCTCCCGCGGAAAAAGGAAACTTTCGGATGCGTGACATGGGTGCCTGTGTATATTTTCAAAAAGGCGCGCAGCAGCTCGCCCCGGCTTACATTGCTGACGACGCAAATATCCGTCAGGCCATCGTCGGCGACCGCCATTGGGCAAATTTTCATTCCCCCGCCGTAATTCGGAATATTGGCTGCTGTCACAAGCCAAACTCCCGACTTGTCGATCGTTTGCCCGTCGACCTGCAAGCTCAGATGGCCCGGCTTGAAGTTGCGCAGCTCCCGTAAAACGGAAATGACATAAGCCAGTCCACCCAGTCCGTATCGGTTCAGCCACGCTTTATATTGCGCTGCATCGGTCGCTTTCGCTACTTGCGCATCAAAGCCTGCTCCAATCGAATTTGCAGCAATTCGCCCGTTCATCAGCATCAGATCAATCCGTCTTTCTGCTTTTTCTGACAAAATTCGCTCCACTGCCTCGATCGGATCGTTGACAATGCCGTGCGCCCGGGCAAAGTCGTTCCCTGATCCAGCCGGCACCAAGCCAAACTTGCATGCTTGTCCGGACTGATAGATCCCGTTCAACACGCCATGAACGGTTCCGTCTCCCCCTATTGCAATGATTTTATTTACTCCCTCTTTTTGAATCAACTCTTTTGCCAGCTTTTCCGCGTCTCCCTCTCCCGATGTCTCCCTCACGGAAAAAACCGCTCCTAAGCCATTTACAGCAGGCTCTATCCTCTCCCATACTCTCTTCCCTTTGCCATTTCCCGCCACGGGATTGACGATAAAACCCACCATTGACTTTCTCTCCCCACAAGACGCTTTCCGTTCTAATGGTCATTATCGCACGACATTTTCTTTTGATGATAGCGGTTTTTTTTATGCCAAACTTACATGTCGCATTCCTTTCGCTCCGTTGTTCCTCGCTGTATGGTTTACAGTGGCATGGCCCGTTCGTCGCGTCAAAAAAAGTAAGTCTCAGCAGCTCCGTTTACTGTTTACTTGGTCTCACACTATTATTGCGAGTTGTTGTGGACAGTCCCTTGAAATCAAATGGCTATGTGTGTGCCTTTTGCAGTAGGTCATTTCAAACGGCACAGCGCACGGCTACCTGTCATGCTCTCTGGTTTCTGGTTTCTTCTTTCTGCCTTTTCCCTTTGTCCTGCTTCATTTCTCTTCCCCACTCTTCCTACTTGCTCCCTAGCTTTTACTCCGAACCCCCGACTCCCCCTACAGCTTTGCCTTTGCCTGCTCCCATCTTTAAAATGTCCGCCCTGAGTTCTACGCGCCCCATCGCCCTGCATGAAAAAAAGACCCCTCCTGCACGCTACCCGCGCACAGAAAAAGTCTTTTCCCGCTATCTTGCCATCTTATAAAAAACTGGACAACCACTGGCTAATCGGAACTCCCAATGCTGCAATCACCAGTGCGGGCAGCATGTTCGCTACATTGATATTTTTGATCTCCAAAATGTTGATCCCAATCGCGATAATCATCAAGCCACCCACTGCCGTTACTTCTGCCAGCATCGCATCGAGCATCGTTTGGCTCACCACACTGTAAATTTGGGTAGCCAGCAACGTCAGCACACTTTGGTACAAAAACACAGGTACTGCTGAAAATATGACGCCAATCCCTAGCGTCGAAGTGAAAATAATCGCGGAAAAGCCGTCCAGAAGCGCTTTGGTGAACAAAATGTCGTGGTTGTTTCGCAACCCGCTGTCCATCGCTCCCAAAACAGCCATTGCGCCGATACAATAGACCAGAGTAGCTGTTACAAACCCGGTGGCAATACTGCCTTTTCCGCCGCCAACCTTCCGCTCCAGCCAGTGCCCCAGACGATTCAAGCCTTTTTCAATCCCCATCAATTCCCCGATAATTGCCCCCAAAACAATGCTGACGATCACCAATAAGAAGTTGCCCGATCCAAGGCTCATCTTGACGCCCAAAATCATCACAGCCAGCCCGATTCCTTGCATGACTGTATGTCGGATCGAATCGGGAATCCTCGTCAAGAGCCTCCCCAACAAAGCTCCTACTATGATGGCGCCAGCGTTTACCAGGGTTCCTAACAAGATCACGTGTGTGTCCTCCTACCGCTACCTTACGAAAACGCCGATGCTATCTCTCTAACAGCGTTCATAAGAGCTTCTACGTCTTTCTCTGTATTGAACATCCCAAAACTGGCCCGCACCGCTCCCCGCTGCTCGGTCCCTGCCGTATGGTGCCCCAGCGGCGTGCAATGATAGCCCGATCTCGTTGCGATTCCGTATTGTTGATCGAGAATAAAGGATACCTCCGATGCATCCACCTGCCCGATGTTGAACGCGATTACTGCGACCCGCTCTGTTTCAATTCCCGGACCGTACACCTCTACTCCAGGAATTTGCTGCAGACCTGTGATCGTTTGCTTGGCAAGCTCCCATTCATGCTGGCGAATGTTTTCCACGCCTTTTTCCAGGACAAATTCGACCCCGGCCAGTAATCCTGCCAAACCGACTGTATTCAACGTCCCGCTCTCGTAGCGGTCCGGACGCGTAGTCGGTTGCTCAATCGCTTCTGATTGACTGCCAGTTCCCCCATGCAGCAACGGCTCCAGATCAATGTCGCTGTGCACATACAATCCGCCTGTCCCTTGTGGACCATACAGCCCTTTGTGCCCGGGAAACGCCAGCATGCCAATATTCATTTCTTCGACGTGAATAGGCAGCACTCCCGCCGACTGCGAGGCGTCTACCAGAAACGTGATACCCTTCTCTTTGGCCAGTTTGCCCAACTCTGCAATCGGCAAAATAACACCTGTCAGGTTGGAAGCGTGGCTTACGACCAGCAGACGCGTGTTTGGCTGGATCGCCTTGGCAAAATCGTCAACATGAAAAAGATGATCGCCTCTAGGCTCGACAAAAGTAGCTTCTACCTGATGGACGCGGCGCATATATTCAATAGGACGTCTCACTGAATTATGCTCCACTGACGAAGAAATCACATGATCGCCCGGCTTTAGAAACCCTTTGATCGCCTGGTTGAGTGCTTGTGTCGCATTTAGATAAAAAAAGAGGTTATTCGGGTTTTGAATCCCAAACAACCGCGACAACTGCACTCGTGTCCGAAACACGGTCTTGCTCGCTTTCATCGCCAAGGTATGTCCACCCCGGCCAGGGTTGGCGGCAAAATCTTCGATGACTTCAGCCATCCGCTCTTTCACGCCGGGTGGCTTCGGCCAAGTTGAAGCTGCGTTATCCAAATAGATGATCGCCATGACTACCTCCTGGACTTACTTCTCATCATTCAGTATCTCAATGATCCGCTGCAAATCTTCCTGCGAATAAAAGTCAATTTCGATCTTGCCGCGTTTCGCGCCTTTTTTAATTTTCACGGCGGTTCCAAAGCGACTGCGCAGCCGTTCTTCCAGCTCAACCAAAATTGGCTCGCTTTTTGCCGGCTTTTTCTTCTTTGTTTCACGTGAAACACTCAACTGTTTGACCAACTCTTCCAGTTGTCGCACGTTCAGCCCTTTTTCCACTACATCCTTCGCAAGCTGCTTTTGCACTTTCTCATCTGAGACACCCAAAAGCGCCCGAGCGTGGCCCATGGACAACTCTGCTGCTGAAACCATTTTTCGAATGCTTTCCGGAAGTTGCAACAGCCGCAGCATGTTCGCTACATGCGGTCTGCTTTTTCCGATTCGCTGAGCAAGCTGCTCTTGGGTATAATCGTGGTGCGCGATCAGCTTTTCATATGCTTCCGCTTCTTCCAACGGATTGAGGTTTTCCCGCTGCAGATTTTCAATCAGCGCAATTTCCATCAACTGCTGATCGGTGTAGGCTTTGACGACTACCGGAACCTGCTTCAAGCCCGCGAGCTTCGCTGCACGCAAGCGTCTTTCTCCCGCTACCAGCTCGTAACCCTTGATGCTTTTCCGGACAATCAGCGGCTGGATAATGCCATGTTCCCGTATCGAGTTTGCCAATTCATCAATAGCCGATTGTTCGAATTCTTTACGGGGCTGATACGGGTTGGGACGAATCTCACTGACGGAAACCTCTTTTACTTGCTCCCCTTCTTCAATGAGATTGGACGTAATAAGTGCATTCAGCCCTTTTCCCAAACCTCTACTCATACCCCTACCACTTCCTTCGCCAAGTCAGAATAAACTTCTGCACCACGCGAGCGTGGATCGTACGTTATAATGGCTTGTCCATGTGATGGCGCTTCGCTCAAACGAACATTTCGCGGAATAATCGTTTTGTACACTTTCTCCTGGAAGTACTTTTTCACTTCCTCAATCACTTGCAGCCCCAAATTCGTGCGTGCATCCAGCATGGTCAGCACGACGCCTTCAATCGCCAATTGCGAATTGAGATGCTTTTGTACCAGGCGAATTGTGTTCAACAGTTGGCTCAACCCTTCCAATGCGTAGTATTCACATTGAATCGGGATCAAGACCGAGTCAGCAGCAGTCAGGGAGTTGACTGTCAAAATTCCCAAGGAAGGCGGGCAATCGATAATGACAAAGTCGTATTTGTCCTTCACAACCTCCAAGGCTTTTTTCAGACGAACCTCCCGGGATATCGTTGGAACCAATTCAATTTCTGCTCCCGCCAATTGAATCGTCGCCGGAATAATCATCAATCCTTCAATCTCGGTAGGCAGAGTCGCATCTACGGGGCTGATGTCGTTAATGAGAACATCATAAATACAATAGCGGACATCGGCTTTGTTTACTCCGATACCACTGGTTGCGTTCCCTTGTGGATCAATATCCACCAGCAGCACCTTTTTCCCCAATGCGGCCAGACAAGCACTTAGATTGACGGACGTAGTCGTTTTCCCGACGCCGCCTTTCTGGTTCGCAACCGCAATGATTTTACCCAACTTCTCCACCTCATTTTTCTCGTGTAGGAAAGCTTGTGATTTTGCCTAGCAAGATACAATCGCCAGCTTTCCGGAACGCCTTCAAGAATATCTGGTTTGTGCCAAAAGACTCGTGATCGGTTATCTTCAACTGCCTATGCTCTGCCTGATCCGGCTGGACCCGGGCAGATTCTTTAACTATCTAAGAACTTTTCAATGTGGGGCCTGTGACGTTGCCTCTGAAATGTGTGTATCAGGTAGCGTTATGGAAAAGCTTTTTGCGGGATGGCGGTTGTTGTTTCCAACCAGGAAGAAGCTTTCGGACAGCTTTTTCAGGCTTCCATCCGTTCCAAACTTCCCCTTCTGAAGCAAAAAGCTGCGCTAGCTTGTCTGTTATACACAAAACGAAACCTCATCGCGAAACAACGACTACCCCAAAACGTAAAAAAAGCTTGGTACTACCCATGTTACCAGATTTATTGCTTGCCCGTACGCTGTTTTTTTGATATTGAGACAATTTGTCCTTAATTTTGTCCGAACAGTTCCGATTGTCCCCTTTTTGCCAGAAAAAGATGCTTCTTACGCAAGCAAAGCTTGGAAAAAACGGTCAAGGCCGCGCATGCAAACTCCCAAAAAGAATCGGTCGTGCAGGTAGTCGGGCACAGTCGTAAGTGCTCGCTGCTCCGATCTATTACTTTTCTCATTCGGATTTGCCCAAAAAGAAAGGCGACCCTGTCGCCACGCCCTTGCCGTTTTTTCGTTTTATGTTTTGATATGTTCTTTTTTTATGGGAGTGGCTTTCTGTTCTCTATTATCTATTATTATAGAGACAGAGGTATAGTGGGGCAGGTGTTGCCGTTCATGCTCTTATGTTGCGATTCTTGGCGTTTTTTCGGACTGTTGGCTTTCTAAAGGGTACGGGACACGATTTGATTTCAACTCGCATGGATTTCGCGAGGTCACGCGGGCGGGCACGACGGCACTTTAGTTCGTAAGCTTTTGCAAAAGCATGATCCGCAGCGTCACTTCAACTCGTTAGGTTTTTGTAAGGACATCGTTTTCAACGGTACTATCGCTCGTAGGCTTTTGGCAATGCCAGATTTACAACGGCATTTCAACTCGTAGGCTTTCGCGAGGACACGATTCACAACGCCATTTCTCGCAAGCTTTTGGCAATGCCATGATTCGCACGCCATTTTAGCTCGTCAGCTTTTGGCAATGCTATGATTCACACGCCATTTCAGCTCGTAACCATTTGGCAAGCCACGGTTCACAGCGCCGCTTCTATTCGAAATCTATTCGTAAGATCACCATTCACGACGGCACTTCAACCCACAATCTTTTCTCACAGCCTTCATTCTCGCCGCCCTTTTAACTCGACAACTTTTGCAACGCTCCGCCCTTAAATCGCAGGCTTAGCGCAAGGGCACGATTCGGAATATCACTTCAACTGGCGAGCTTTTCCCAAGTCTACGATTTTTGACGCTATTCAACTCGCAAGCTGTTTCCCAAGTCCACCATTCACAACGCAACTTCAACTCACAAGCTTTGCGCAAGGCAACGATCAAAACCGCCTTCAAATCGCAGACTTTTTGCAAGGCCGCGATTCTCAATACGTGTTCAACTCGTAGGCTTTCGCTAGGACACGATTCACCATGCCCACAACTCATGACGAAGCCCATCTCGCCCAAAAGCCACTACCCGAAATCGACTACGCCCTTCTTGCAAAAACAGCCCTTCTCATAGAAGAGAAGGCAGCTAAGCCCTTCGCCTACCATACTTCGTACACTTGCTTCCTACTTGTTATTTTTCGGAATCCGAATGGTGAATTGATAAAATTCATCATGGTCTTCCTCGTTCGTCTCTACTGGCAAGCCCGTCTGCATGACCATGTCAATCGACTGGCGCACTGTATTGATCGCGATGCGGGCATCTCTGGAGAATGCTTTCCAGCGCGGTTTTGACTCTTTTTCCGCCTTTGGATTTTCCGCCGCTTCCAGAAGCTGCTTGACGCGCACCTCTGTCTGCTTGACATTCCACTCTCGCTCCAGGATTTCTGCCAGCACTTTTACTTGCAGTTCCGCGTCCTTGAGTGGAATCAATGCTCGCGCATGGCGCTCTGTCACCTGGCGAGTCAACAGCGCATCTTGCACCTCCTGCGGCAAATGCAAAAGTCGCAGCTTGTTGGCGATGGTCGACTGCCCTTTTCCCAGACGCTGCGCCAGACTCTCCTGCGTCAAATCGTGCAAATCGATCAGCTTCTGATAGGCAACAGCCTCTTCAATCGCCGTCAGTCCTTCGCGCTGAAGATTTTCAATCAAGGCAATCGAAGCTGTTTGTGCATCGTTGAAATCTTTGATGATCGCAGGAATTTTCTCCATGCCTAACTTTTTTGTTGCGCGCAAACGCCGTTCTCCGGCAATCAACTCGTAGCGGCCGTCTCTCACCCGGACAACGATCGGTTGAATCAGCCCATGAGTGCGAATCGTTTGACACAGCTCGTCGATTTTCTCGTCATCAAAAACCGTTCGAGGCTGATATGGATTTGGCACAATCTCTTCGACTGGAAGCTGCCTGATTTCTTCATTATCTGTCTTGTCTGTCAATCCAAAAATCCGAGAAAATGAATCCTTCACTGCCATAGAAAAATCCCCCACTTCTACCCGTTCCATCGCGCTAATGTAAAACCACTGCTGCTCTGTGCGTAAAGCTTTCGAGACTCCAGCTCTCTAAGCATCTGCCGAAGAACTGAATGCCAAGCGGCACGGGCTTCTTCATCAGTCATTCCAAGCCTCGCCGCCAAGTCGACGCGACTAGCTGCGCTGCCTTTGCATCATCACCTGCAAAAAGTAATCCTGCGACGCCAAAAGCTGTCTGTAATCAACCGTTTTGCTTAAACAGGCAATCCTGTACAAATTTTTGCGTGGTGAAAACGAAAAACATCCCTCCACGTGAAAAAAAGGTCCTGTCCATTCACATGGCAGAATCTCGGCAAAAAGCTATTTGTCTTTCTGGTGTAAATATCGGCTGGAATTGACTGTTAAAACATATACACATTCGCTAGTCCGCGCGCCTTGCCATTTTGTCAGGCATGACGAAGTGCATCAGCGCCCGCTTCAGGCATTTTTTCGCTAAAAACCCTCCGCTATGCTGCCAGCAGCCGCTCAGAGTTGCATGGGACTGATCGAGTCTTCCCTATACCGTTAAGTGGATGCTGCTGTCCGGTGTCCACTGTGAAACGAGGCTAGTTCTTCAGAGCTAGTTTCCGTCCCCCTCGCCTTTCAGATCGTTAGCCACTTAACGCAGAAATGCCCCCTTCCTTGCATTCCCCCATTTTCATTGGAGAATTGCGGTCAACACCCGCGAACAAGGTTCCCAAGCACTACACGATGCACTTCCTGCCAGACTCGTATTGCCTATCCGATCGTTTTGAAAAATCCCCTTTGACCTATTGCCATTTTCTCTGTAAATGACTTAGTTTTCTTTTATATTAGTAATTCTGCAAGCTTCGCCCAATTCCTGCTTGGGAAAAACGTTTCACGTGAAACATCAATCGTGATCGTGGTCATAGAAATTGGCTTTGCCACTGTGTTTTCCCCGCTCTTCCCCACCTATGCTCTCATCGGTAGGATGTGAAATCTTGGTGACAGAAAAGAGCTTGGGAAACAACCGATGGAAGTCCAGAGTCAGGTAAGCAAAAAATGCAGCTACAATCGCCGTTATGTACATGCCCGCACTAAACATCAGTCCGATCGCCGACGCCACCCACATCCCGGCCGCAGTCGTCAAGCCTTTCACTGAGCCGTTGAATTTGATGATCGCCCCCGCCCCCAAAAAACCCATGCCCGTAACCACCTGTGCAGCTACCCTGCCGGGATCGTTGTTCACCCCGCTGGATTGAAAGCCGTAAATGGAGGCCAGTCCAAACAGACAAGATCCGAAACAAACGAGGCTGTAAGTCCGAAAGCCAGCTCCTCGTTGCCTGCTCACGTCCTTAATAAAACGCTCCCGCTCCCACCCCATGATGGCTCCCGCCAAAAAGGCAAGGAACAGCCGCAACAAAATAGTCGGAAGCTCCGGTGGAAAAAGGGAAGTCCACGCTTCTTCCATATCTATCATCCTCTCAGAACGGTAATCGTTATCGTCACTGTTACTCGTATGTATATGCGCCCTGAGAGAGCTGCATGCGCCTAAGCGGTAGATTCATTTTGGCGTGTAAGGACTCGAATGTTGGTTGGTCGCGGGTAAAAGGACTTCTCATAAAGGACCGAAGAAGCTTTGGAGGTCGACTGTCCGCTCGCGCAGGCCACGACTACCTCCACCCGAACTCGCCTCTGCTCACGAGAGTAAGTCGCTTCGTTCCAAACGTTCTGCCGTGAGAAAAGAAAACTTCGCCAACCAAGCCAAAACAGCTTATGGGTCCGAATGTCTGGCTGGTGTCTGGCTGGCTGTCCACCTGCCTGCCTGTCTGCCTGCTCGCCCACCCCACAACCACCTACACTCCAATTTTCCTCTCTACACACACATATCCCCTTTAACCTCGCGCTAATCGTTCCTCGCGCACCATAGCCATATAAGAAAAAGAACTTTGACCAAAGCAAAAAAGCCCCAAAAGTTTTCAGGCTGCTTTTCAGACCGCTTTTCAGCCTGTTCCCCAGGCCGCTAGCCACTCTAACTCCCCAAGACCACGCCCGCCTCGCTCAAAAACACCTCCCCACTTACAACACATGCCCACCCCCTCCGTTCCAATCCCACCAATACCGACTTACGCTCTCCCGACCAATAACGACCGATAGCAAAAAAACTCCACCAAAAACCCTTTAACTCCCTTAGCCCCCTAAAACAATAAAAACCACCTTATCCCCGCTCATCTTCCCCTAACTCTCTCTCCACTTCCCAAAACAAAAAAAGACCGCAGCCCCGCTCTGCGATCTTCTCCAATCCTCTTACTATACCAACGGCTTCTTAGCCGGAACCCCCGCCTTGCGCGGATAGTTTTTCGGCGTCGCCTCTATTTTTTCAATGATGACGATGTTGCGCTCCCCTGCGTCCTCCAGCAGTTGGAACGTCTCCACCTTTCGCGTTTTGCCGCCCAACGTTTTGATCGCCTTTTTCGCTTCGTTCAACTCAGTCGTAATATCTGCCCCTTTGAGAGCGATAAAATGGCCCTTCGGCTGGGCAAATGGCAGACAAAATTCAGCCAGCAAGTTCAGCCGTGCCACAGCGCGGGCAACTACGAGATCGAACTGCTCGCGATAGCCGGCCTCTTGTCCGCGATCCTCTGCCCGTCCATGGACGGGATGAACGTCTGCCAGCCCCAATTCGCTCGCCACATGCTGCAAAAAGCTCATGCGCTTGTTCAGCGAATCAATAATCGTCATTTTCAGATGCGGGAAGCAAATTTTCAGCGGGATGCTCGGGAAGCCGGCACCGCCGCCAATATCTACGACCGACTTTACCTGGTCAAAAGGGAAGTAAAAGGCAGGCGTGATCGAATCGTAAAAGTGCTTGATGTACACTTGCCCCTCTTCGGTAATGCCCGTCAGATTCATTTTCTCGTTCCATTCCACAAGCAGACGGAAAAATTGGTCAAACTGCTCCTTCTGACGATCCGTTAACGAAATGCCTTGCGCTGCGAGAGCCTCGGCAAACTGTTCTTTGGTCATTTAGCTGATCTCCTTACTCCGCTGCACCTGCGCGTTTATACTCCAGATACACCATCAAAACGGAAATGTCTGCAGGAGTTACCCCTGCGATGCGCGCCGCTTGCCCGATGTTCAAAGGGCGGATTTTGGACATATTTTCCCGGGACTCTTTGGACAAGCCGGAAATCTGATGGTAGTCGATGTCTGCCGGAATGCGGCGTTCCTCCATCTTTTTCATCCGTTCGACCTGCTGCAAAGACTTTTTAATGTAGCCGTCGTATTTGATCTGGATTTCTACCTGCTCTTTCACTTCCTCCGGCAACGCTTGCGGCGCGGGAACCATCGCTTCGATATGGCTATAAGTCAGCTCCGGGCGGCGCAGCAGTTGCGCCAGCTCAATCACCTCTGTCAGTTCTGGCGAGCCCGCTGCACGCAACACTTCCTGTACATGCTCCATGTCGGGACGCACGCGCGTATTTTCCACGCGCTCCTTTTCCTGCTCGATCAAGCGGCGTTTTTCGGTAAAACGCTTGTAGCGTTCTTCGCTAATCAAGCCGATTTCGTAGCCGATGTCGGTCAGACGCAGGTCGGCATTGTCATGACGCAAAAGCAGACGATACTCGGCGCGGGAAGTAAGCAGACGATAAGGCTCATGTGTCCCTTTTGTCACCAGGTCGTCGATCAAAACGCCAATGTACGCCTCTTCCCGGCCCAAAATGACTGGCGGTTTGCCCTGAACCCGGCGCGCTGCGTTGATGCCCGCCATCAGCCCTTGGCCCGCTGCCTCTTCATACCCCGAAGTTCCGTTGATTTGACCGGCCGTAAACAGGCCAGGCAATTTTTTCGTTTCCAAAGACGGCCATAGTTGCGTCGGCACAATCGAATCGTACTCGATCGCATAGCCTGGGCGCATCATTTTGACTTCTTCCATCCCCGCCATCGAACGCAGCATCGACAATTGCACGTCTTCCGGCAAGCTTGTAGACAAGCCCTGCACGTACATTTCTTCCGTATTCCGCCCTTCCGGCTCCAGGAAGATTTGATGGCGCGGTTTGTCGTTAAAGCGCACGACTTTGTCCTCAATAGACGGGCAGTAACGCGGTCCGGTCCCTTCGATCATGCCCGAGTACATCGGAGCACGGTGCAGGTTCGAATTGATGAGCCCGTGCGTCTCCTCATTGGTATATGTCAGCCAGCAAGGCAACTGGTCCATGATAAACTCCGTTGTTTCATACGAAAAGGCGCGTGGCACCGAGTCTCCAGGCTGAATCTCCATTTTGGAAAAATCGACGCTGTTTTTGTGCACGCGCGGAGGCGTACCTGTCTTGAAGCGCGTCATTTCAAAGCCGAGTTCTTTCAGATGATGGGCCAGGCGAATCGACGGACGCATGTTGTTCGGGCCGCTCTCGTACTGCAAATCGCCGAGAATGATTTTTCCGCGCAAATACGTTCCGGTCGTCAAAACAACCGATTTTGCCTTGTACCGCGCCCCTGTCTGGGTGATAACCCCTACACAGACACCGTCCTCGACGAGCAGCTCCTCTACCATCGCTTGACGGAGGATCAAATTTGGCGTATTTTCAATCGTTTTTTTCATTTCATGCTGATAGGCGAATTTGTCCGCCTGCGCGCGCAAAGCATGTACAGCAGGACCTTTTCCCGTATTGAGCATGCGCATTTGAATGTGCGTTTTATCGGTATTGCGTCCCATTTCGCCGCCGAGGGCATCCAGCTCCCGCACGACGTGGCCTTTTGCCGGTCCACCTACCGACGGGTTGCACGGCATGTACGCAACAGCGTCCAGGTTGATCGTCAAAAGCAACGTGCTGCAGCCCATGCGCGCCGCCGCCAAAGCCGCTTCACAGCCGGCATGACCTGCCCCGATTACGATGACGTCAAACGAGCCCGCTTCATACGCAGGTACAACGTTCATTTTTGTTTTCCCCCTTACTCGTGAGTGACTCTCTCGCACACGACTTCCTTTTAAACAGGACGATGTGTCCTCCAAATACTTCTATGCTGCGTCCATTTCGCTTCGATTACTTGCCCAGACAAAACTGAGAGAAAATCTGGTCGATCAAATCTTCGCCGACACTCTCCCCAATCACTTCGCCGAGCAGCTCCCACGACTTTTTGATGTCGATCTGGATCATGTCGACAGGCATCAAATCATCAATTCCGGCCAGCGCCTCGTCAATCGCTTTTTCAGCCTGGCGAAGCAGTTGAATATGACGGGCATTGCTCACATAGGTCAAATCATCCTGCTGCACGCGTCCACTGAAGAAAATGTCTCCGATCGCCTGCTCCAGCAAGTCGATCCCCTTCTCCTCACGCGCTGAGGTCATGATAAGCGGCTGCTGCGGGAAATGACGCTTGATCTCTTCCAGGTCCACTTTTTGCGGCAAGTCGAACTTGTTTACGATCACGATGACCTGAAAGCCTTTTGCCGCTTCAAAAATCGCATAGTCGTCAGCCGTGAGCGGCTCATTGTAATTGACGACGAGCAGAACAAGATCAGCCTTTTGCAAAAGCTGACGCGATTTTTCCACCCCGATTTTCTCCACGATATCTTCCGTATCGCGAATCCCTGCCGTATCAATGAGACGCAGAGGAACCCCGCGCACGTTGACGTACTCTTCAATCACGTCACGAGTCGTTCCGGCCACATCGGTGACGATTGCTTTTTCCTCCTGAACGAGACTGTTCAGAAGAGAGGACTTTCCTACATTCGGCCGCCCGATAATCGCCGTAGACAAGCCTTCGCGCAATATTTTCCCTTGCTTGGCTGTCTGCAAAAGCCGCTGAATCTCGCCTTTTACCTCCTGGCATTTTCCGCGCAGGAAGTTTTGCGTAAACTCCTCGACGTCATGCTCGGGATAGTCCAGCGTTACTTCTATATGCGCCATGGCTTCAATCAAATTTTGGCGCAACTGTCGAATGAGCCGCGACAGCTTGCCCTCTACCTGGTTCAAAGCCACCTTCATCGCTCTGTCTGTTTTCGCCCGGATCAAATCAATCACGGCCTCAGCCTGAGACAAATCGACGCGTCCGTTTAAAAACGCACGCTTCGTAAATTCGCCCGGCTCCGCCAGTCTGGCGCCGTTATCCAGAATCAGCTCCAACACCTTTTCAACGGACACGATTCCTCCGTGGCAGTTTACCTCCACTACATCCTCTCGCGTGAACGTACGCGGAGCCTTCATCACAGACACAAGCACCTCTTCCACCCGTTCACCCGTTTCTGGATCGTACAGGTGACCGTAGTGGATCGTATGGCTATCCACTGTGGACAACCGCTGTTTTCCTTTATATATCTTATCCACAACGTCGATCGCTTCCGCACCGCTTACCCGAATGACGGCGATGCCGCCTTCGCCCATCGGTGTCGCAACCGCTGCTATTGTATCGAATTTCATGACCTTCACCTCAAGCTTTCCAATCAGACAAGTCAGCCACTAACTTACTAGCTTAACAGATCGCCCTGAAAAATTCCAAATGAAAGTGCAAATTTTGCACGCTCTCCTTCCCCAACCAGAAAAAGCAACCCCGCCGTCCAAGGTTGCTGTCCGTTCTCGTTATCCACAGTATGATCTTTTTGCGAAAAGCTCAACCCTTCCCGCGCTTATCCACAGTGGACAACTGTTTTTGGCGGCCACGCTGCAAGCGCGCACGTCGCAATTTGTCGATTTTCCTCGCTCTCGCGCCCGCTCCAACTGGCGAACCGTTCTCCGTCTATTTCGAGCGAAGCCAAAAAAAGAAGCCTAACGAGAGGCTTCTTTCGGTGCAATGACGATATATCGGTTTGGCTCGTCTCCTTCGCTGAAGGTGACGACATCCGCTCTTTTTTGCAGGAAGGCGTGAATTACTTTGCGCTCCGCGGCTGACATCGGCTCCAGCCGCACGTCCCGCCTGGTCGACAGAGCCTTTTTCGCGACACGGTCAGCGAGCTGCTCCAATGTTTCCTTGCGGCGCATCCTGTAATTTTCCGCATCCAAGGTGATGCGTACATGTTTGTCCGCATGACGGTTCGCTACGACGTTTACGAGATACTGTAAGGAATCCAGAGTTTGCCCTCTGCGGCCAATGATAATTCCCAGGTTGCTGCCCTGGATATCAAACAGGATGCCCTCTTCATTAGTACGAGTCTCCACTTTGGCGTTCACCTTCATGTTAGACAAAACATCTTGAAGAAAGTCACGTCCCTGTGCAACCGGGTCAAAATGAAATTCCACTTCCACTTTGGCGTCCTTGGCCCCAATCAGTCCAAAAAGGCCCCTGCTCGGCTCCTCCAGAACGCGAATACTCGCCTTTTCACGCGGTACACCCAATTCCAGCAAAGCTTTTTGCACAGCATCGTCTATCGTTTTTGCCGTAGCTACCACCTTTTTCACTTGGAGGTTCCCTCCTTGGGAGTAAGCTTATTGCCTTTATCACGATACAGGAAGTACGTTTGTACGATGGTAAACAGGTTGCCGTAAACCCAGTACAGAGACAGCGCAGATGGCAATGTGACGGCGATGGCCAAAATCATCAGCGGCATCATGACCAGCATCATTTGCATTTGCGGGTTGCCCTGTGTCGCTTGTCCCATCATTTTCGACTGCAAGTACGTCGTAATCGCAGCGATGATCGGCAAGATGTAGTACGGGTCTTTTTCACCCAAAGTCAGCCAGAGGAACGTTTGCGTCTTGATTTCCTCCGTCCGGATGATGGCATGGTAAAAGGCGATCAGGATAGGCATTTGCACCAGCATCGGCAAGCAACCCGCGAGTGGATTGACGCCGTTTTTCTGGAAGACAGCCATTGTTTCCTGTTGCGCTTTTTGCGGATCGTTTTTATACTTCTCACGAATTTTTTGCATCTCCGGTTGAAGCTCTTGCATTTTCTTGGAGCTCTTGATTTGCTTGACCATCAATGGCAGCACAATCAAACGGATGATGACTGTCGCTACCAGGATACCGAAACCGTAGTTGTCTCCAAGCACCAAAGCGCTTTCTTTAATCAACCAGGACAAGGGATATACGAGATACTTGTCCCAGAAGCCGGTTGCGTCAGGGCCGATAGGCTCAGCAGTCGCCGGGTTACAGCCTGACAGCACAAGAACCAGCATAGTCAGCATTAGCATGCTGAGGGTACGTCTACTCAAGGGTGATCCTCCTTTTCCCCGCTTCAATGAGGTATGCTTATTTGCGTTGATCCGGAACTGGATCAAACCCGCCCGGGTGGAACGGATGACATTTCAGGATGCGACGAAGAGCCAGCCAGCCTCCACGCCACGCCCCAAACCGGCGAACCGATTCGATAGCGTAGTGCGAGCAGGTGGGCGCGAATCTGCATGTAGGAGGTTTCAGCGGAGAAATAAACAACTGGTATCCGCGGATCAACCAAACCATGACTTTCGCAATCATCGTTTCACCCTCTTTTTCCATTATGTACGGGTGCCCGTTTGATTACTTTGGCGCGCTTCATCACGTGCAACAGAGATTGCTCAATGGCTTCAAGCGACATGGCTTCCACTCCCGGACGGGCGATGATGACAAGATCGAGGCCGAGTGGAATGTCTGACTCCAGCCGCGCTACCGCTTCGCGAATCAGCCGTTTGACTCTGTTGCGGATAACAGCGTTACCAATTTTTTTGCTGACAGAAATTCCGGCGCGAAAAGCAGCCTGTCCCTCTTGTTTGGCTGAATACAGGACAAATTGCTTGTTGGCAGCCGAAGTTCCTCGTTGAAACACTGCTTGAAAGTGCTCATTTTTTTTGAGCCGGTGTGAACGATGCAAGGTAAACAACCCCTAACATCACAATTATAGTAGAAAACGTAAACAGCATCTACCAGTATATCCTTGTTTCGTCCACTTTTTTCCCCAAAGTCTGCGCACTTTGTGCGAAAATCAAAAAACACCAGGGAAAATCAGGGAAAATTAGTCTATTTTTGCGATCAGCTCGGCCTTTGCCCTGCGCAGCTCAGAGACTCCCAGCTCATCCATCTGGAAAAAACCAAGTTCCAAAAGCGCCTCGCCCAACTCGGGCGGCAGCTCTCCCCAATGCTCCTCCCACCAGTTGCCCTCGTCCGTGCTGGAATACAGCCACACGGCCTCGGAAAACAGCAGAAAGCCCGCCTCTACGTACTGGCCTTGTCGCAGCAGCCTGTCGATCTTTCGCTTCAATAGAACGTCATTCTCTGCTCCCAGCGAAAACGTCTTCTGACCGCGGCGCGTTTTCAGATGGGCACGATAGGCCGCAAGCACCGCCAGCCCATCCATGAGCGCCTCTTTTGTCTGATACGTCTCCGCAAAACACTGCTCAAGCGCTGTCCATTCGCCCAGCTCCCGCAGCAACTGATACAGCGCACGATCGCTGAGCTTTCCATGCGAAACGCAAGCGATCAGTTGCAAAGCTTCCAACCAGCCGGCCCACTCAAGCAGGGCAACTGAATAAAAGCGTCCTTCTGCAAGCGCCTCATCTCCGCTCCGCTCATACGCCGCAATCGCCGCCTTCACCTGGCCAATCATCTTTTGCCGAGCCTCTTCCGATTCGAGGTAATCTTGCATCTGCACAAACCAGCCCGCAAAACGAGCCGTGGGATCGGCAATCAGCCGGGCCTCCTGCAAATACCGCCACGCCCACGGGTTGGCACGCACGTCCTCTATCGTCGGCACTGAATGCACGTGAAGCTGAATCAGTTGCCCGCGAAACTGGCGGTTTTCACTTCGATGTTCAGAGGCTCCCTCCATGAACACATTCAGGTCGAGATCGCTGAAGGCGTCTGCCTCCCCCCTCCCGACCGAACCGCCCGCATAGGCGCATACCATCCCCGAAAGCGATAGCTGCTCGACAAAGTCACGGCCCAACTCAATAAAAAAGTCGGTTTCATCCTTATAAGGCTTCATCGGTTCCTCCCGCTCTTTGCTATGCTGCAAGAGCCTTTCCATAGCTAGGTAATGATTCTCCCCCAAGAAAGGTTCCACATCGCGGTTAGACTTCCTCTTCACACCTTAAAAAGAATTTTCCGACATCATTGCGCAAACAAAAAGGCCACTGGAAATGTGGCCTTACGCGGAAAGAACTTTTCTACCTTTTTGACGACGAGCAGCCAAAATTTTACGGCCGTTTTTTGTGCTCATGCGCTTACGGAATCCATGATCCTTTTTGCGCTTGCGATTGTTAGGATTAAAAGATGGTTTCATTTCGTATTACACCTCCGTCTCGCACAGACATTCTTTTGCATTATAAGGACATATAGTAAAAAAGTCAAGCGACAGTGGAATTTCGTTACCAAGGCAAATATCCCCATAAAACTATTTCCCGGATCTGTGGATATCATCTTATCCACAAAAGCAGATTTCGACAAGTTTATCTACAGCTTGTACACAAAATATAGATATGTGAATATGTGCCTGGTACCAGTGGTTGTGTTTGTGGATAAGTATGAAAAAACCATTGATGCCATGCCTTATATCTGTTATTATGTTTTTGTTTTGAAGCGTGAATAACTCCGATAGGCTAATCGGTTTTTCCACAGGGTGTGGATAAGTTTGTGGACAGATTCCTTCCTATGTGTATGTCGTTACTCACAGGGATGCGGATAACCGTCTGCTTTTTTTCTCTTCTACGAGCGGAATCCCTATTTTTCGACTTTTTTTATCCACAGTCGCTGTAAACGACCGTGTTGACAATTGGGTCACACATATGAGGTTTTTTGCAATTGCTATCGTTTGTTTCTTATCGGTGATTTTATTTTTCGGACGGCCCAAAAGGAGGGATTCTGGTTGGATGCAGCGATTAGCGAACTATGGCGCAAAGTTCTCGCCAAGATAGAAAAATCGCTAAGCAAACCAAGTTTTGATACCTGGCTCAAAGCGACGAGAGCAACAACCTTGGAAGAAGATGCACTGATCGTCGTCGCGCCCAACGACTTTGCGAGGGATTGGCTTGAAACCAGGTACGCTCAACTGATTACCGATACACTATATGAAGTGACAGGTATCAATATGAAGGTAAAATTCGTCGCCCTGCAAAATCAGGACGCCGCATTTGCCGAAGAACAACCAGCCCCGCGGGTGAAAATGAGCGCTCCGCCCTCAGCAGCGGATGACCAGCCACCCAGCATTTTAAATCCCAAGTACACCTTTGACACCTTCGTCATCGGTGCCGGGAACCGATTCGCTCACGCCGCTTCGCTTGCGGTCGCTGAAGCTCCTGCTAAAGCTTACAATCCTCTCTTCATTTACGGAGGAGTCGGACTTGGCAAAACCCACTTGATGCACGCAATTGGCCATTATGTCATTCAACACAATCCATCGGCGAAAGTGGTCTATTTGTCGTCAGAGAAGTTCACCAATGAATTCATCAACTCTATTCGCGACAACAAGGCCGTCGAATTCCGCAATAAGTACCGGAGTGTAGACGTTCTTTTAATTGATGATATTCAGTTTTTGGCAGGCAAGGAATCGACGCAGGAAGAGTTTTTCCATACGTTTAATGCCCTGCACGAAGAAAGCAAGCAGATCATTATCTCCTCTGACCGGCCTCCCAAGGAGATTCCGACTCTGGAGGATCGTCTGCGCTCCCGCTTTGAATGGGGACTCATTACCGACATTCAGCCGCCAGATTTGGAAACGCGGATTGCCATTTTGCGCAAAAAGGCAAAAGCTGAGAATCTCGACATCCCGAATGAGGTAATGGCGTACATCGCGAACCAGATCGACAGCAACATCCGCGAGCTGGAAGGCGCCCTGATCCGCGTCGTGGCTTACTCTTCGCTGATTAATCGCGACATTGATACGCAGTTGGCCGCTGAAGCGCTGAAAGACATCATTCCGTCTTCTCGCCCTCGCGTCATTACGATCATGGACATCCAGCGCGCAGTCGGAGAAGCCTTTAGCCTCAAGCTGGAAGACTTCAAGGCGAAAAAGCGAACCAAAACCGTCGCTTTTCCGCGGCAAATTGCCATGTATTTGTCTCGCGAGCTGACAGATGCCTCTTTGCCGAAAATCGGGGACGAATTTGGCGGACGCGACCATACGACCGTCATTCACGCACACGAAAAAATCTCTCGGGCGCTGGCAAGCGACCCGCAGATGCAGACTACGATTCAGTCGCTCATTGAAAAGTTAAAAGCAAACCATTAAACCTGTGCATAACGCAAAAAGCCTATACACAACTTACCCACATGTGTATAGGCTATCTTTTACGTTATCAATCCACATATCCACAAATCCACAGGCCCTATTACTACTTCTGTTTAAAAAGATTTATCCTAATAAGATATGATAAAGACGCAGCCATTATGCATAGCCACTTAAAAAATGGCGCAGATAGAGGGAGGATCACGTTGATGCATATTACCGTTCAGCGAGACAAGCTGTCTAACGCCGTGTCACATGTCAGCAAAGCGGTTTCCAGCAGAACCACTATTCCGATTTTGACTGGGATTAAGATAAAGACGGATGATGAGGGACTTACTCTGACTGCAAGCGATTCGGATGTATCCATCGAGGTGCAGATTCCTTTGGAAGAAGCGGGAGAATGGGGAGTAACGATCCATCAGCATGGGAGCATTGTTTTGACAGCGCGCATTTTCAGCGAAATCGTGCGCAAGCTGCCAAGCAACGAGATTCACATTCAGGTAGACGACCGTCTCGTTACGCAAATCCGTTCGGGACAAGCCGAATTCACCATTAACGGAATGGATGCCAGCGAGTATCCTCAACTGCCGCATCTGGAAGAAGACAAAGTTTTCAGCGTTCCCTGTGACTTGCTGAAAGCCATGATCCGGCAAACCGTTTTTGGCGTCTCTACTTCCGAAATGCGTCCGATCTTGACTGGACTCATGTGGTCCCTGGAACAAGGCAAGCTGCGCTTTGTCGCTACTGACAGTCACCGTCTGGCCAGCCGTACTGCGATGGTAGAATGCCCGGAAGACTTGTCCTTCCACAACGTAGTCGTGCCAGGAAAAAGCTGCAACGAACTGGTGAAAATTCTCGATGACGACCAAAACCCGGCTGACATCGTCGTAGCCGACAATCAGATTTTGGTGAAGTCCAAGCACATTCTGTTCTATTCCCGTCTGCTGGAAGGAACTTACCCGGACACGACCAGAATCATCCCGCAAGGCAGCAAAACCGAGATTACCGTCAGCACCAAGGAATTTTTGCAATCAATCGAGCGCGCTTCCTTGCTCAGCCGCGAAGGCAAATCGAACGTGGTCAAGCTGGTTACATTGCCGGACGGCAGCGTGGAGATCACTTCCAACGCACCGGAAATCGGTAAAGTTACGGACATTTTGACGCCAAAAGCCACGAATGGCGAAGAGCTGAAGATTTCCTTCAACGCGAAGTACATGATTGACGCCTTGCGTGCGATCGACAGCGCCGAGATCAAAGCCAGCTTTACCGGCCCGATGAGTCCGTTCGTGATTCGTCCGACAGACCACGACTGGATGCTGCATTTGATCCTGCCAGTCCGTACTTACTAGGTCTTTTTCGTAAAAAAGTTCTTTTTCGTAAAAGAAAGGAGCCAAACCATGCGTGAGGTTTCCATCAACACCGAATACATTGCGCTCGGCCAATTTTTGAAGCTGGCTGACGTCATTGACACAGGCGGCATGGCTAAAGCGTTTTTGGCAGAAGTGCCGATCAAGATCAATGGCGAGTTGGACAACCGGCGCGGCCGCAAGCTATATCCTGGCGATGAAGTGGCGATTGAAGGCCATGGCCGCTTTCAAGTGGTACGCCGCTGAGAGGAGAGCGTGATTCTTGTTTCTCAAGAACCTGTCGCTAACCAACTATCGCAACTACCAATCCTTGTCCTTGGATTTTGACGGACCGATCCAGTTGTTCATCGGGAACAACGCCCAAGGGAAAACCAATGCACTCGAGTCGATATACGTTCTGGCTCTGGCCAAATCCCACCGCACGCCCCGAGACAAGGAGCTGATTGCGTGGGATGCCGATTACGCCACGATCCGTAGCGATGTTCTTCGTCGCTACGGTTCTGTTCGTTTGGAGCTGCAGTTGACAACCAAGGGAAAGCGGGCCAAAATCAACGGAATGGAGCAGCAAAAGCTGAGCGCCTACGTGGGAGCTTTGAACGTAGTCATGTTTGCGCCGGAGGACCTGTCCATTGTAAAAGGAGCGCCTGCCCAGCGTAGGCGCTTCATTGACATGGAAATTGGCCAAGTTTCGCCCACCTATCTGTATTATTTGAGCAACTACAACAAGGTGCTGGCTCAGCGGAACCAACTGCTGAAGGACTTGGCGATGAAAAAAAGCCATTCGCTGGAAATGCTGGCAATTTGGAATACCCAACTGGCCGATTTAGCGGTAAAATTGTTGAGGAAGCGATTTGAGTTTCTGCGCAAGCTGGAGGTGTGGGCGCAGGAGATCCACACCGGCATTACCAACGGCAGGGAAATGCTTTCTTTGCATTACGTGAACTCATCGCCCGTTACGGATGAAATGTCGGCAGAGCAAGCGGTTGAAAAAATGCTGGCTGCCTATGAAGAGGTTCGCGACCGGGAAATTATGCGCGGAAGCACGCTGATCGGACCGCACCGCGATGATTTTTCACTCAAAGTGAACAACATGGATGTCCAGACGTACGGTTCGCAAGGGCAGCAGCGCACGAGCGCCCTGTCCATCAAATTGGCCGAAATTGAGCTGATTAAAGAAGAAGTCGGGGAATACCCCGTTCTTTTGTTGGATGATGTCTTGTCAGAGTTGGATGAACATCGGCAAACCCTGCTGCTCGAAACCATTCAGGATCGGGTTCAGACGTTTGTAAGCACGACAGGTGTGGAAGGCTTAAAGCATCAGGTTCTCCAGCAAGCCTCTCGGTTTTACGTGAAGGAAGGGACAATCTCGGGAGAAAGGTAGGGGTCAGGGATGTTTATTCACATTGGTGGAGATACTGTGGTGAGCACTAAGGAAGTTATTTCCATCCTCGACCATCAAACCGTGAAATCCTCGAAGGTCAACAAGGCTTTCCTGGAGGAAAAGCGGAAAACGATTGTCGATCACAGCGTGGAAGAAACAAAATCTTATGTAATCACCCAGGACGCCATTTACTGTTCACCTATTTCTTCTCTGACGCTAAAGCGACGCGCTCAGTTCGTGGACAGCTTGGATCAGTTTCCCTTTGTACAAGCTGAAGTGGAGGAGTTGACAGAGTAGTGGATCAAGTGACGACGAACGATACAAACTATGATGCGAGTCAGATTCAGGTTCTGGAAGGTCTGGAAGCTGTTCGGAAACGTCCCGGCATGTATATCGGCTCGACCAGCAGCCGCGGTTTGCATCACCTGGTATGGGAGATTGTCGACAATGCTATCGACGAAGCGCTTGCCGGTTATTGCGACAACATCTTGGTGGTCATTCATCCGGACAACTCCGTATCTGTAACTGATAACGGCCGGGGAATCCCGACCGGCATCCATGAAAAAACCGGGAAATCAACCGTTGAGACGGTTTTGACTGTCCTGCACGCCGGCGGAAAATTCGGCGGTGGCGGATACAAAGTCTCCGGCGGTCTGCACGGGGTAGGTAGCTCGGTAGTGAACGCGCTATCTGAATGGATGGAAGTAGAAGTAAAGCAAAACAACAAAATTCACTATATGCGCTTTACAGTCGGAACGCCTGATGCTGATCTTGCCGTCATTGGCGAGACAGAGGAGACGGGAACAAAAGTCACCTTCAAGCCAGATCCGACGATTTTTACGGAAACGACTGTTTTTGAATACGACGTTTTGCAAAAACGTATTCGCGAGCTCGCCTTCCTCAACAAAGGGCTGCGCATTACGCTGAAGGATACGCGCCCGGACCAGGAGCGAGAAGAATCGTTCCACTATGAGGGCGGTATCGTACAGTTCGTGGAATACTTGAATAAAAACCGGGAACCGTTGCACGAAGAGGTCATTTACTGCGAGGGCGAAAAAGACGGCCTTTTCGTTGAGGTTGCTCTGCAGTACAACGACAGCTATGTGAGCAACATCTACTCGTTCGCCAACAACATCAACACGCATGAGGGCGGAACGCACGAAACAGGCTTCAAGACAGCTCTTACCCGTGTCATTAACGACTACAGCCGCAAATTCAATCTCCTGAAGGAAAAAGATCCGAACCTCTCCGGCGATGACGTGCGCGAAGGGATTACGGCGATCATTTCCGTGAAGATTCAGGAGCCGCAGTTTGAAGGGCAGACGAAAACCAAGCTCGGCAATTCGGAAGCGCGCAGCATTACCGAATCTGTCTTTGGCGATCGCTTCAGCACCTTTATGGAGGAAAATCCGGGCGTAGCGAAAAAAGTGGTGGAGAAAGCCCTGATGGCTTCCCGTGCTCGTGAAGCAGCGCGGAAAGCCCGTGAAATGACTCGCCGTAAAAGTGCGCTCGAAGTCAGCGCTTTGCCGGGTAAATTGGCGGACTGCTCTTCGAAGGACGCTTCGGAATCCGAACTGTTCATCGTTGAGGGGGACTCCGCGGGCGGTTCTGCGAAGTCCGGCCGCGATCGCCATTTCCAGGCCATTCTTCCTTTGCGTGGAAAAGTGCTGAACGTAGAGAAAGCGCGCTTGGACAAAATTCTCGGCAACAACGAGATTCGCATGATTATTACTGCGCTCGGCACCGGGGTAGGCGAAGATTTTGACATTACAAAAGCGCGCTACCACAAAGTTGTGATTATGACGGACGCGGACGTGGACGGCTCGCATATTCGCACGCTGCTGCTGACGTTCTTCTACCGTTACATGCGTCAGCTCATCGAAGCGGGGTACATTTATATCGCGCAGCCGCCGCTCTACAGCATCAAGCAAGGCAAGACGCTGCATTACGCGTATAACGACAAGCAGCGCGATGAAATACTCGCGACCCTCAAGGCTACACCGAAGCCAAGCGTCCAGCGCTACAAAGGGTTGGGCGAGATGAATGCTGACCAATTGTGGGAGACGACAATGGACCCTGCCATGCGCACGCTCCTGCAAGTGAACCTGGAAGACGCCATGGAAGCAGACATGGTGTTTGAGACGCTCATGGGCGACGAAGTAGAGCCGCGCAGGGAGTTTATCGAGCAACACGCGGCATCTGTAAGGGATTTGGACATTTAAGCTTTGAAATAGATTCGGTATATGGCAAGAAGGCTCAGCGATCCAGGCGGTATGAAAATGGCTTCAACAGGCGGTTTGCGCTGAACGAAGCTATTATTTTGCTGAGCTTTGGATAGCTGAGTCTGCCTTCTTGCAAAAAAATTCACTGCCGCACGATAAAAAAATCAAAAATTCTATTGCAATGAATTAAAATGTATGCTAGATTAAAGATCCAGGAAGTGATACGGGCCTATAGCTCAGTTGGTTAGAGCGCACGCCTGATAAGCGTGAGGTCGGCTGTTCGAGTCAGCCTAGGCCCACCACTTATACAAGGCGATAGCGCCGGATGCGACATCGCTTCTCCATTTTTTGGAAAATGGGGCTGTAGCTCAGTTGGGAGAGCGCCTGCCTTGCAAGCAGGAGGTCATCGGTTCGATCCCGTTCAGCTCCACC